>JAHYJL010000154.1 GCA_019429045.1 Bacteroidales bacterium | reverse complement strand
GCGTCGATACCGGCGATGAGAATATTGACCTCAGTCCGGTCCCGGCCGCAGAATGAGCACTTCTGGCTATCTTTGGCCATTTTATTCGGGTTTTTGCTTGGTTTTTAACAGTACTTCGTCGATCATCCCGTAATCGCGGGCTTCTTTGGCTGTCATCCAGTAATCGCGGTCGGCGTCCTTCCAGATCTTCTTGTAATCCTGCCCGGAATGGAGCGCAATGATCTCGTAAAGCTCCTTCTTGATCTTCTGGATCTCCTTGGCCGTGATCTCGATATCGGAAGCCTGACCCTGCGTCCCGCCCATCGGCTGATGGATCAGGATGCGGGAGTGCTTCAGGGCTGTCCTCTTCCCATTAGTGCCGGCGCATAGCAGCACAGCACCCATCGAGGCGGCCACACCGGTGCAGATCGTCGCAATGTCGGGGGCAATGTACTGCATCGTATCGTAAATGCCCAAACCGGCATAAACCATCCCGCCGGGCGTGTTCAGGTAGATCTGGATATCTTTCGAGGAATCAACCGACTCCAGGAATAATAACTGGGCCTGGATAATATTGGCCACGTAATCATCAATGGGAACGCCCAGGAAGATGATGCGGTCCATCATCAGGCGGCTGAAAACATCCATGGTGGCAATGTTCAACTGACGTTCCTCGATGATGGTGGGGGATATGTAATTGCTTGCGATGGATGTGTACCGGTCAACGGTTAATCCATTCAGGCCTAAATGCTTTACCGCATACTTGCGAAATTCGTTTTCTTTCATATTATTTTCTCTTTTGAGTGACCAGTTCAACAAATTCATCATACGGAATATCCTTATGATCGAGTTTCAGTTTATCCTTTAAAAGATCGAGCAGTTTCTTTTCGAAAAGCTGGTCGTGCAACCGGCCCGCCTCTTCCTTGTTGCCGAGCACCGAATCAACGATCTTATTCAGCCTTTCAGTGTGCTCCGGTGATTCCTCCTGGCTGGCCATATAGCCGGTGAAATATCCCCTTACCACATTCCGCATCTCCTCTTCTTTCACAGAAAGGTCGTGATCTTTGATGATATGTGACTCAATGAGCTGCCATTTGATAGATCGGGAAAAGTTTTCAAGCTGTGCATCCAGCTCTTCCTCGCTCTTTTCCTCCTCATTGTTCTGGATGAGCAGCTTCCGGATGAAATCGCCCGGAAGTTCGACCGGGGTTGTTTCCACCAGCTTTTCAATGGCGTCGTTCAGGAAAAACCGCTCGCTTTCTTTGACCAGCGAAGTTTCGATCGATTCCCTGACTTTCTCTCTGAAAGCAGCTTCATCCCCTATCTCTTCGCCAGGAAAAACCTGTTTGAAAAATTCTTCATTCATTTCGGGCAGATCAGCAGGATCTGGAGCCTGTTCTGTTTTTTGTTTGTGATAACGCAGGCGGAGGTCGGTTACATATTCATCGACCACCTTATCGGTGGCCTTGATGTCATAAAAATTGACAACAGTTTTTTCGGAAATTTCCGGTGTACATTCCGGTGCGATGCCGATGTCAAAGAAAAAATCAAATTCCGACTGGTTATCCAGGTCGATATTGGCCGAATGTTCGGTATTCGGCAAAGGGTTACCGATCAGCAGCAGCTGGTTTTCCTCGATATAGTCATGCAGTTTATGGCTGATCTGGTGGTTGATCTCATCAAGCAGCACCCCTTTCCGGTACATTTTGGAGATCATACCGAACGGTATCTTCCCCGGCCTGAAACCGGGCATGCTGGCCTTCCGCTGATAATCCTTAAGCGTCTTATTCACTTTCTCATCATAATCCTCCTGAACAACGGTTATTTTAATCGTCGCTGTCAGGTTCCCTGTTTCTTCTTTTTCGATGTGCATGCTGCTGCTGAAATAAGTCTAAATATATGTTTATTTGCTATGTGCGGATGAAGGGACTCGAACCCCCACGCCTTTCGGCACCAGATCCTAAGTCTGGCGCGGCTACCAATTACGCCACATCCGCAGATCGTGAGAATATTACAAATAGCCTGCAAAGATAAGAATAAAAGCATATTTTTGCCGTTTACTAATTTTGACTATAGGTATTATCAGGACTATACTTTGATGCAACTTTCCAGGCAGATAATACTGCGAGGCATAGGGATCAGTTTATTTCTTTCTTTTAATATTCTGATAAGGGCTCAGGAAATGTGGGGCATCACAACCAGCAATTTTGCCGGATCGAATGGTGTACTGATAAATCCAACGGCTATCGTTACATCCAAACTTTACCTTGATATTAATCTGGCTACCGCCGATTTCTTCTTTCAAAACAATTACGCATACATACACAAGGAAGATCGTTCATTGTTTAAATACCTGAGCCGCAATCCACAGTTTCCAAGTTACGGTGAAGACGACATGCCGTTTGACCATTTCCGGGGAAAGAACAATATAACGGTTTACTCCAGCCAGTTGCTGAAAGGCCCATCTTTCATGCTGACGCGCGGAAGACATGCCTTTGCCCTGCACACCGGTGCACGTGTCCTTTCTTCCGGCTTCAGCGTCCCTTACCATGTGGCCAACTTTGGCTACTACGGGCTGGATTATACGCCACAACACAACATTGAGTACAATGACGACAATGTAACTGCCGCAGCTTTAGTAACGGGTGAGATTGGTATCACCTATGCTTATTCTTTTCGCAAATTCAGCATGGATGACTGGTCGGCCGGGATTACCGTCAGGAGATATTTCTCGCTGTCGGGCGGTTATATGAACGCCAGTAATGTCAATTATATCGTGGTGAATGACTCCACTATCAATATTAAAAACATGGACGCGGAATTCGGCTACTCCTTGCCGATGAATTATGATAACAATGATTTCCCTTATGAACCATGGATCAAGGGAGGGGGATTTTCTGCCGACATCGGCGTCACTTACCAGAGCAAATTGCTCAGCTATCAGAAAAAAAGGATCACCCGCCTGTGTTCCCAGCGATATGTCGACTACATTTACAAAATTGGTATCTCTGTCATAGACCTGGGATTTGTTAATTTTACAAATAACGCACAGCTTCATGATTATGACAATGTCAGCCAATATTGGATCAATGTAGACACATTGAGTTATGATAATATGAACCAGATAATGGGTGTATTCAGCCAGGTATTTTACAACGATCCGGATGAATCACTGAAAGACGACAGGATCAGGGTGCATTTACCCACGGCCATCAGTATTCAGGGAGATTATAAGGTTCATCGCAATTGGTATGCCGGAGGCGTATTCATTTACCCCGTGAGGCTCGGTAAAGCATACATTCACCGGCCTGCCCAGATTGCCCTTGTCCCTCGTTATGAAACGCCCTACCTTGAATTTTCTTTGCCTGTTTCACTGTATGAATGGCACTATCCAAGAGTCGGATTTTCTCTTCGTTACCATTTCCTGACCATAGGCACTGATGATCTTGCCGGGCTTTTTGGCCTAAGCGATTTCACCGGGCTCGATTTTTATGTCTCAGTGAAAGTTAATTTCAGGAAAGGCCAATGTGGAAGGACCAACCGACATATACCCTGTGAGAATGATGAATATGGCATCAGAAAAAGACCATAAACATCCGCTGAATTATGTTCGTAAAATACTTATAGTTGTCCTGGCAACAGGGTTGTGCATGGGGCAAATGTTGTACGGACAGCATACAATTGGCTTGATTTCAGGCAATTATGCCGGCTCAGCCGGAACGGTCATCAATCCTTCTTCTATCGCCAACAGCTGGCTGAAGGCCGACATCAGCCTTTTCTCGGCCAGTGGGTTTGTCGAGAATAATTACTTCTATCTTCCCGCGCCTGAAGGCACCATCAGTAATATCATCACCGGTGATTATACCTTTCCATTCTTTTCAAAACCCTATGGAAAAGGTCAGCGAAGCGTCCGTACGTATTATAATGACAATTCTCCGAAAAACATCTTCATTCAATCAAGGGTGACCGGGCCTTCCGCCATGTTTTCCTTGCGCGATCATGTCTTTGCCGTCAGGATAGGTGCCAGGGCAGTATCATCGACCCGGCAGGTGCCATATGATATAGCCAATTTTTCTTATTATGGCATGGACTTCAAGCCACAGCAAAATATATACTTCGTGAGGCAAAATTACAATATGGCATCGATGGCCTGGTATGAGCTGAATTTGAGCTATGCCACTGTATTAAAACGCTCCCAAACCAACCACTGGTCGGCCGGTATCACCATCGGCCCGGCCCTTGGCTACAGTGGAGCTTATATTACAGGCTATGATACAAGGTATATTGTTTACAATGACAGCATCCTCAATGTCGAGTTGCTGGATGCCGAGCTGGGACTAGCCCTGTCATTTGATTATGAAAAAGATGTCGCCGAATGGCTGAATCCGATGGTCCGTGGCCTGGGGTGGGGGATGGATATCGGGATTACCTGGCAATTCCGCGACAGGCACTATCAGAAAAAGTTCCCCGGGAATTTTTACATCAAACGATTTGAGGATTACAAATTCAAAGTCGGTGTTTCCATAATAGACATCGGCTGGATCAGGTTTTCCAAAAATGCAGAGAAGCATGTGTATGACAATGTCAGTAATAACCAGATCAATACCAATGACATGGAGTATGACAACATCCGGGATGAACTCGATTACACCAGCGAATTGTTTTACGGATCTCCCGATGCATCCCTTCGCGCTCGCCGATTTAATATATACCTCCCGACTGCCTTCAGCGTCCAGATGGATTATCATACCTATGACCAGATATATGTCAATGCCATGCTGATCATACCAGCCTGGTTTATCAAGCCCATTGTCGAACGTCCCGTTGTACTGGCGGTCACCCCCCGCTATGAAACCCGCTTATTTGAAATTCATGTCCCGCTGGTGCTGTATGATTACCGTTACCCACGGATCGGATTCGCCGTTCGCCTGGCCGGTTTGACGATTGGTTCCGACAACCTGGGCGGCTTTTACAAGGGGAGTGATATAACCGGCGCTGATTTTTATATTTCCTATAAGGTCAATTTCCGGAACGATGGCAAGCATCCGTTTACCTCCAAAGGGGCCTGCTTCAACGACTGGAGGCTCGAATTGCAGAAATACCGGAAATAGAACTGCAGTCAAATAAATTATGAATCCAGCATCCTTAAATCTAATATTTTTAGTATCTTTGCCGTCGCTTTTTAAAACATGGTGCGCGTAGCTCAGTTGGTTAGAGCGTCGGATTGTGGTTCCGAAGGTCGGGGGTTCGAGCCCCCTCGTGCACCCAGCAAAACAAGGCGAGGCTGTCTCAAAAGTCAAAGAGTCTCGTTTTTTTAGTAGTCCGACGACTGAAGCCGTCGGTTCCAAATTATGTAACATACTTGGAACCAACGGCTTTAGTCGTTGGAGCACGACCTAAATCCAGACAATAAACCGACGGGTTAACCCGTAGGTTTAATTGCATAGACTTTTGAGACACCCTCTTTTTTTATTATTTTTGCACTCTTTATTAAATAGCCATTATCAGTTTTATGTTCGAAGGATTATCAGATAAACTCGAAAGATCATTCAAGATACTGAAGGGCCAGGGCCATATTACCGAGATCAATGTGGCCGAGACCCTGAAAGAAGTCAGGAAAGCGCTGCTGGACGCCGACGTCAGCTTCAAGATTGCCAAGGACTTTACCGATCAGGTAAAACAGGAGGCGCTGGGTCAGAAGATTCTCACATCTGTTTCGCCCGGGCAACTGATGGTGAAGATCGTTCATGACAAGCTGACGGAATTGATGGGGAGCACATATGCTGAACTGGATATCTCGGCCAAATCGACTGTGATCCTTATGTCGGGTCTCCAGGGATCGGGTAAAACGACCTTTGCTGCCAAACTGGCCAGTTACCTGAAATCGAAAAAAGGAAGGCAGGTGCTGCTGGTGGCATGCGACGTTTACCGTCCTGCCGCTATCGAACAGCTCAAGGTGCTGGGCGGACAGATCGACGTGGAGGTTTATTCGGAAGAAGGTCACCAGGACCCGGTGCGGATCGCCCGCGCAGCGTTGCAGCACGCAAAGGACAAGAATCATAACGTGGTGATCATTGATACGGCAGGCCGGCTGGCCATCGATGAGCAAATGATGCGCGAGATCGCCGCCATCAAAGACGCCGTCAGGCCCCAGGAAACATTGTTCGTAGTCGACGCCATGACCGGGCAGGATGCCGTGAACACCGCCAAAGCATTCAACGAAAGACTGGACTACGAAGGTGTCGTCCTAACCAAGCTCGACGGCGATACCCGCGGCG
>JAHYJL010000004.1 GCA_019429045.1 Bacteroidales bacterium | reverse complement strand
CCCCATGCCTCCATGCCCCCATGCCCCCATGCCTCCATGCCTCCATGCCTCCATGCCCCCATGCCCCCATGCCCCTAATGCGCTTGCAGCCAGTTCTCCCCCGTATTCATTTCCACTTCGACAGGAACCTTCAGCGGGATGGCATTCACCATCAGGTCGTGGATAATGGGCTTTACCGTTTCGATCTCTGGTTTGTACACATCAAAGACGAGTTCGTCGTGCACCTGGAGGATCATTTTGCTGCGCAGGCCTTTGCCGGTGAATGCGTCGTAGATCCGGATCATGGCGATTTTGATCATGTCGGCCGAAGAACCCTGGATGGGGGCGTTGATGGCGTTGCGCTCGGCGAAGCCACGGACGGTGGCGTTGGCGGAGGTGATATCGCGCAGGTAACGGCGGCGACCGAGGATGGTCTCTACATAACCGTTCTCGCGGGCAAAGACGATGGTTTTATCCATGTAAGCCTTGATGCCGGGGTATTGCGCGAAATAGGCCTCGATGATATCGGCGGCTTCACGGCGGGGGATGTTGAGGCGTTCTGACAGTCCGAACGCTGATATTCCGTATATGATGCCGAAATTAACGGTTTTGGCCCTCCGGCGCATCTCAGCGGTGATCTCTTCCAGGGAAAGCCCGTATACCCTGCTGGCGGTGGCGGCGTGGATGTCGATCCGGTTGCGGAAAGCTTCGAGCATGTTTTCGTCTTCGCTGAGGGCTGCGATGATCCGCAACTCTATCTGGGAGTAGTCGGCCGATAAAAGGACATAATCTTTGCTGCGCGGGACAAAGGCTTTCCTGATCTCACGCCCCCTTTCGGTGCGAATGGGGATATTCTGCAGGTTGGGATTGTTGGAGCTGAGCCTGCCGGTGGCGGCGACCGCCTGGTTGTAAGAAGTATGGATCCGCTTGTCGCGCGGGCTGACCAGTTCCGGAAGCGTGTCGACATAGGTCGATATCAGCTTGGTCAGCGAGCGGTAATCCAGGATGAGCTGGATGATCGGGTGGCGGTAAAGCATTTTGACCAGCACTTCCTCGCTGGTGGAATAGAGCTTGGTAGGGGTGCGGGGCGGTTTATCGGTCACCCGCAGCTTTTTGTAGAGTATCTCTCCCAACTGCTTGGTGGAGGCGATGTTGAACTCCTCGCCCGCCAGCTGGTAGATCTCTTTTTCGACTTCGATAACCTCTTTCCCCAATTGTACCGAATACTCCCGCAAGGCTGCCGTGTCGAGCTTGACCCCTTCGGCCTCCATCGATGCCAGCACGGGCACCAGCGGGATCTCGATCTCTTCAAATATCTTGCGCAATCCTCCCTCATCGAGCATCGGGTCAAAGACTATCTGCAACTGCAGGGTGATATCAGCATCCTCGCAGGCATATTCCGCCAATCGCTCCGGGGTCACAGAGCGCATGCTGAGTTGGTTTTTCCCTTTCTTGCCGATGAGCTCGGCGATGTGGATAGTTTTGTAATTGAGATAGGTTTCTGCCAGGTAGTCCATATTGTGCCGCATATCGGGCTCAATCAGGTAATGGGCCAGCATTGTGTCGAACAGCTTCCCCTTGACTTCCACCTCGTACCACTTCAGGATGGCGATGTCGTATTTCAGGTTCTGGCCGGTCTTGGGGATGTTTTCATCTTCCAGGAAAGGCTTGAACTCCCTGACGATCTCCAGGCATTCCTGGTAGTTTTCCGGAAGGTATACGAAGAAGGCTTCGCCGGGCTGAAAGCAGAAGGATATGCCGACCAGTTCCGAGTTGTTCGGATCAATGCCTGTGGTTTCGGTGTCGAAGCAGAAAGTTTGTTCTTTTTGCAATCTCTCAATCAGTTGATTGCGTTGTTCTGAAGTTGTGACAAGGTGGTATTTATTCAGGGTTTCCAACCCCAGGGTTGGAAACCCTTTTTTGCCATGTCCTTCAGATTCAACCTTTTCCATTATCGAAAGATCTGTAAAAATCCTTTTGGCAAAGGTGCGGAACTCCAGTTCGTCGAATAGTTCTTTAAGCGCGGTGCCGTCTGGGTTTTCAATGACCAGCTTATCTTCTTCGAATTCCAGCGGGGCGTCGATCATGATGGTGGCGAGTTTTTTGGAGAAGAGGCCCTGCTCGGCATATTCCTCCACATTCTCCTTCATTTTTCCCTTGAGCTTACCGGTGTTTTGCAGCAGGTTCTCGATGCTGCCGAACTCTTTGATGAGGTCTTTGGCCCATTTCTCTCCCACACCGGGTATCCCGGGGATATTATCCGATGCATCGCCCCAAAGCCCGAGGATGTCGATGAGTTGTTCAGGGCGGTCAATGTTATATTTTTCACAAATCTCCTTCACACCGAGGATCTCCGCCTTGTTCCCGAATCGTGGCGGCTTGTAGATCAATATTTTACCGGTGACAAGCTGGCCGAAGTCCTTATCCGGGGTGACCATATATGTCGTGAATCCTTTCTCTTCCGCTTTCCGGGCCAGGGTGCCGATGATGTCGTCCGCCTCATAGCCTTCCAGCTCGAGGATCGGTATTTTAAATCCTTCGATCAGCCGCCGGATGTATGGGAGGGCCAGTGCTATATCTTCCGGCATCTTTTCCCGCTGGGCTTTGTATTCAACATATTCCGCCTCCCGCAGGGTAGGGGCGAAGGAGTCGAAAGCGATCCCGATGTGGGTGGGTTTTTCGTTTTTCAGGATATCGTAAAGGGTATTGGCAAAGCCCAGAATGGCCGATGTATTCAGACCGGTAGAGGTGATCCGGGGATTTTTATTCAGCGCGAAATAGGCCCGGTAGATGAGGGCCATGGCGTCGAGGAGGAAGAGGCGGTTGGCCATTTTTGTTTAGTGTTTAGTGTTTGGTGTTTAGTGTTTAGTGTTTGGTGTTTAGTGTTGGATAAAAGGTGTGCTAAATCTTTTGTAAAAATACGATTATTCATTCAAACGGTTTCCCCAGGTGATCCCGCGTGAGAAGTACATCAGGACGGCAGGTAGATTACAACAGATTTCACCTCCCTGCAATGCCGGATGGATTTACATCGCCGAAGATAACGTCCGCAATGGCTTTGCCACCCTGGGTGCCGGTCCATTTCCGGGTCATCCACAATATTGCTTCCCCTGGCGTAGTGTATTTCTGCCCTGGATTTTCCTCCCAATCTCCGACGCGGTCGCCTCACCTGTGACGATATCTTCGTACCCAGGCAGCAGGTTCAACTGGCCGATCTTTTCTTCCAGGGTCAAATTTACTGATAACACCCGGATCTGGAAAGGAGACCGTTAATGAAAATTTTTCCTGAGCGAAAGCAGCAAAGCTAAGTCTGATTAATTTCGCAATACATTTATGATGAAGCAATGCTTGTAGAAATCTTACTGTTAATCCTTTGCTTTGCCTTACTGATAGCAGGTGCCGGCTGGCTGGTCGACGGAGGATCTGCCCTGGCCCGGAAATACAATGTAAAATTCAACCAGGATTTATACCTGCTGGGACTGGGCACAGTCATTCTTTTCCTGGCAATGTTTTCAGGGAAGAGAAAGCGCCTTGACCGGTGGGAGGCCTCCATTATGCTGGTCATATTCATTTCATACACGATTTACCTCATCAGAAGCTCGATATCATGAAACAACCCTTGCGGCATTTTCATCGTCTTCCAACCTGTTAAAATCATTCAGAACAGGATCAAAGCAGAATTTCAACGATATTTTCCTTTTGGGTTGTCATTTTTTTGAAAGTTTCGATAGCGATCATTGCCCCGCCCATGCGGTATTCGTTTTCTTCATAAGTGAATTGAATGGGTTGTCCGTTGATTGTGACGGCCTTAGGGCTGAAGTTGCCATTCCTGATGGTGTAAACTAACCGGGTGGGATGGCCCATGAAATCCAATGTGGCTGATAATCCATCGAATGACCGGGGCATTACCGGGTCGAGGATAACGAAACCGTTTTCGATGTGCAGGCCCAGCAGCCTTGTTACAACCAGGCTGATGAAGATGCCCGGGCCGCTGGAATAGACACGCCATCCGCCCTTCAGGGGCATATTCCCGCGGATCACCTCATCGTATTTCTCATCGGCTTCATAGCGGTTTATAAAGTGAACGTCGGAGCTGCTGTAATAGCAATTTGCCTGGCGGATGTCGCCGCATGGGACAATATTTCTGTAGTCTACCGGTATTGCCTGGCGCAGCGCCCTGACGAATGCTTCCGCCTTGCCAGTGATGGCCAGGGCTTCCGCGTAGCGGATGTGCTCGTGTACGTACATCAGGCCAATCTCCCGCCCGAAGAAAGTGCTGCTTTCGGCCCGCTGAAAGATTTCCTGTATGCCTCCTTTGTACCTGATGGGGCGGTCCATCAGGCGCGCGCCGTCAGGGCCTTTCAGGTGCTGTTCGATCAGCGCCTGGTGGTTTTCAGCCTGCTCTTTGCTGAAGATTCCGCTGATAATGCCCCGGTTCATCGGGAGGATGCTGTAATGAATGCCGGTTTTCGTATCTGCCGGGTGCAGCATCACGCTGATGCTGTTGTCCGGTTCAAGTAGTCCGTAACCCGCCACCACCCCATCCCTGACGAGGTGTTTGTTGAAATCGGCCTTGATCCTGCTGCAGATTTCCTCTAATTCCGCCGCTTTCGATGTGTTGCCGGCCATCTCGTGCACCTGCTGATATTCCCTGAACGCCTGGTAGTTCATCTCCACCGTCCAGCCGGAGATCATCCGCCGGGCCAGTTCCTGGCTTACCGGCTGCAGGGAGTCGTTCCAGTCGCCGCCGCCGAAGGGCACCAGGGCAGTTCCCGGGATGAATGAGGCGGTGATCATGTCAATGAGCCTTTCGACATGCTCGCTGAGCCGGGTTTTTTCAGCGTGGGCCGGGCCTTCCCCATGATAATAGGGAAGTGTTTCGCTGAGAATGTCCATATCGCCCGTGACCTTGATATAACTGGCAAGGGCCATGATGCACCAGTAGAAGATATCGCCATGGGCTTCATGCGCCCGGATCTCCCTGTAGCTGTCGAACATCCACCACTGCGGCCATCCGCCGTCGGGGTTCTGGTTAGAGAAGATGATGCAGAGCACCCTGCGGGCTTCCTTGTATTTTCCAAGCGTCAGCAGCAGTTCTACCGGTCCCTGCGACACGTCGCGCGTGCCCCAGGCAGCGCCGCCGAATTGCTCCAGGCCGTATGGCGTCAGGTAGTGGATCAGCGCATTCATCCCGTACCATGGCAGGATCTCCCGGATGGCGGCGATGTCATCCTGGCTGCTGTGCAGGGCAAGGTTCAGGCTCAGTTCCTGCCAGGCGGCGCGGGCCTCCCGGCAATCGGCATGCCATTGCTCATCGGCATTTTCAAACCTGAGCGGTTCAACGGCGCTGACCACTTCGCCGATTATGCTGAGACAGAAGTCTTTCGCCTGGTTCACCCGGATACAGAGAGGGTGTCCCAAAAGTCTATGCAATCGGACTGCAGCCTGGAATTGGGTCGTGCTCCAACGACTAAAGCCGTTGGTTCCGAGTATGTTACAAACCGACGGGTTAACCCGTCGGTTTAATGCCTGGAATTCAGTCGTCGGACTAATAAAAAAAAGAGACTTTTTGACTTTTGAGACACCCTCTTTTACCTTTTGATCCTGAACAATGATCCTGAACCGTGCCTCCGGAAACTGGGAAGAAATCATACTGTCCGGTCCCGGAACAGCGATATTCTCTAAGGTTGACTTTCCGGGCAATATCTCCCAACCGTTGAGGGGATCAAAATGATGGGTGATGAGCAGGTTCACCGGTTTGCCTTTGATAACCTTGAAATCCATATTTACCTGCGGCGATTTTACCGATGTCCAGGTGCGGACCTGGAAAAGATGGCTGCCAGACTTATAGATCCACCGGCAATGATTCAGTCCCATTTCAAAGGCGGAAGGGACGCCGAGCAGGAATTGCCGGTTGTCAATTGACAAAATGATACGTTGCCCGGTTTCGGGCGACTGGTTGAACTGGCTGGTGCAGACCGAAAGCAGCGTATTGAAATTGGTATTGCCCTGGGTCACATGCGAGTTGAACACCCCGGACATGAAAGCGGTTGTCGACATGATGCTTTCTTCGGGCACCAGGCCTGAGCCGGCCTGCATAATATGTCCGTGCGGCCGGTCGGCCAGGATTTCTTTTTGCCGGAGGACGACATGATTACTTTCACTGCTGAAAAATGACAGGATACGGTCATTTTCTGTTTCCACCTGCCGCCACTCATGGCCAAAAAACCGTTTCAGTTCATCGTCAGTCAGGTCATCAACAGGGAGGAAGGGAGAGGTGCTGATGGGATTTAAAGGAGATGGGGCTTCAGTTGTTAAAAGGGATGGAGTCCCTGTCAGGAATTCTGACATAGCACCGGCCAGCATATCAAGGTCTGTGTCCGATGTCGCCTCCGGATGATCCGGCAGGAATAACGCAAAGAGACCAACGTGCCGGCTTTCTCCGGGCTGGAGCGTAAAAGGCTTCTCCTGCAGCGCCACCACCGATGATTCGCCCGCATATTCGCCTCCCAGCCGGTCGGCCAGAAGCCCTTCCGGGATGCCTGTCGCGCGGTAACGCTTGCCATAAAACTGCATGCCGTCGGTCGAAGCTGATGCGGCACCGTTGCGGCTGGCCATCATCAGCCAGGGATGGCCGGTGGATTCCCGCATGTTCTGCCGGCAGCAGATCACCGGGCCATGGCGCTGATCCTCAAGGATGCGCCGCTCCAGGTACTGGGCCACATAATACTCATTGATCAATCCGGCATTCACCGGCTTCAGCCCAACGTCCTGCACCCAGATCAGGTCGGGATCAACATCGGCGTCTGTTAAATTTTTCACATCAATGCTCCATTGCCAGCTCAGGCTCTTCGCCGACAGCTTCAGCAGGCAGCGGTATTCCAGTCCCTGCCAGTTTCCCTCAGCCAAAAAGAAATCATCACCATGTGAAAAACGGCTGTTGCTGCCAGGGCCCATAATCGGGGTGTAGTTATGGGATTCGTTTCTTTTTCTCAAGAAGATATTGGCCCCTGGCCGGGAAAAGGGGGAGGACTCTTTCAGGCTGATGCGGATGGGACCGGCATTGATGCTTCTGATGGCTCTATTTTCAAAGAACTCGATGAAGAGGCCGTTTTGATTATTGATTTTCATTTTTGTACAACATACTACATATTACATTCTTCCTAATTCCAGGCTAATCTCTTTATTATGAACGTGCTTGTAATACAAAACTTTCCGATTGTTGTCTGAAATCAGTCTTGCTATTTCACCATTGATTTTTACAAAACTGATTTTGCTAACATCCCCTTCAAACACAATTTCCCCCGCGAGGTCCCGGTCGCCGTAGAGGGTGATCCTGATGCCTTCTCGGGTCTTTTCAATTCCGAGGATGTCGGAAGTGCTATGAAGGATGCTCAATCCTTCGTCAATCTCAAGCAATAGGGGGGTTAACATGCCGTATAACGGTGGCCAGAGTATTTCGCCCCCTGCGTATGGAATAGGGATGGAGTCCCTGCTGACCGGATGCGTATATTCCACCTTACCGGTTTGTTCTTCATTATAATAATTACCGATGAAGAGAAGTCCTTTCCCATCGCCAGTAAATCTTTCCCTGACGGTGATAAAGTCATTTGACGAGGAGGCCTGCCGCAGCCGGGCGCCTGATCTTTTCAGCATGGCTTCATACACCGGTTTATGACCTTCGGTATCAAATCCGATCCAGGTGCCGAGGTGCATCAATGTCCCCTTGTCCATGGTTTTGATGAAGCCGCAGGCGCTTCCTCTGATGGTCCGGGCAATAATTTCAGCATCTCCAGGTGCTTTCTCATCATAAATGACCTGCGGATTGGCGCACTTGATGTCTTTCAGGCCGAATATGTCGATCAGCGGCGAGTCGATGGTTTCGGTTCCGGCGGGTGAGACAGGGATGGAGTCCCTGATGATATGGGATGGAGTCCCTGTCATCTCCCGGTCGGGCAGGTTGGGAAAAATCACCAGGTTGCCTCCGGACTCGGTGTAATCGACCAGTACCTGCTGCTCCCGGGCATTCATCTCATCGGTGCAAAAAGCCCAGACCTGCCTGTATCTGGCCAGGCTGTCCGCAGTGGCCTGGTTCAGATCAGCCATGTCATAGTCGATATTTAACACCTGTAAGGCTTTTAACAGGCCGTCGAAGTATGCCGGGCGGCGGATGGCGGCATAGTTGAAGGTCAGCCCCGAAGCGCCTTCCTCGGGCCGTTCCAGCTCGGTGGCATAGTAAGGCGGATAGAAAAGCACGCAGATCCCGGCTTTCCGCTCAGCTTCCAGGATAATGCTTTCTGTTGTTTTGACAATCCGGCTCATCCTTTGTACCAGGGGGAAAAGGCTTGACCGTTCCCCATCCGCCTGTAGCGGCGTAAACCAGTAGAACGTATCGCCGGAATATCCCCTGCGGCTGGGATTCCGTCCCTGTGAGAACATATAGTAATTCCAGCCGGTAAGACCGTGAGCAATGCTGGCTTTGTAAAACAGCTCCGTCTCGCGTGGATTGGTCACCACGTGGTACTCCCGCGAACCGCTCTGGAACTCGGCGGCAAAAAGGGGTTTGTTCCCCTGCATGGCCTGCGTGATATCATTGATGATGCGATCGTCGTGCATGTTCCGGTAAGAAACGAATTCGGGGATATGGTCGATCCCGAACATGATCTCGCTTTTATCGCCGAAAAGATCTTCATACATGGTGATATTCACCGGGAATTCGTACCCGTGGCCGTAAATCCATCCCGGCAGGTTATGGTAGAAGGGAACGGTTACACCGCGGTCACGGGCCATTTTCGACAGCATCCGCAGATAATCGCCGTAATAAGACCGCCAGAAAAGATGCCATTCGTAGTCCCTGCCGCGGTCTTCCATCGATGCATAAGGTGTCCTGCCATCCGGTGGAAGATCGCCAAATCTCCTCTTCACCTCCTCTCCATAGTCCGCCTGATGCGCCAGCCAGGAGAATACGCCGATCTCGTTGCATATCTGCATCATGATAACAGGGCCGCCGGCTGATATTTCTCTTCTGGCGATAAGCGGCATGACCTGGTCATACCAGCGCGTTACTTTTTCGAGGAATACCGGGTGGAACAGGCTGACCCCGTCGCCCGGGACAATGTCGCCTTTCCGGTTTCGCATCTTCACCTCGCTGCCGTATTGTTCTACGAACCAGTCGGGGAGCCCGGCCCCGCGCCATTCGGCCAGGATGAACGGCCCTGGCTTGAGGATGCAATACAGCCCGTGTGCCTGGCAGCGGTCGAGCCAGCCTTCCAGGTCTTTCTGGGGATGGGTTTTTCCGGAAAAATCAAATTCGCCCACGGCCTCCTCGTGCCAGGCCCAGGGCACATAGGTGCTGACCGTGCTCAGGCCTGCCTCTCTTGCGGCGGTGAGGTGTTTGTCCCACAGTTCGCGTTGAATCCGGAAGTAATGGATCTCGCCGGAGTTGAGGAAGGTTTTCCTGCCGTTGAGAAGAAATGAATCTCGTACCCTAAAGTTGCCTTTTACCATATTGTTTTGGCTTGATTGTCATTTGAAGTAATATTTCCGGAGCCAGCTTGAATAGACCGGGTCAAGTATAATCAGACCGTTGGATTGTTCGTCAATGATTTCTTTAGCAATCAGTGATTTTTTTATCCTGATCACATTTGCGGAGCTGCCCAGGTTATATTTATGGATATTCTCACCGGTACTGTAACGCTTTTCTCCATCAACCAGCATTTTTAGAAAACTTATCTGTGATGTTGTCAGACTTTCCGTGATCCCCTGAAACAAAAGGCTAATTTGCAGTACCAGCCCCTCCATAGCTTGATCAATTATATTACCTGAAACTGCTTTGTTCGTTCTTAGCCACACCAATTGAGCCAATTGCTGCACATAATAAGGATGGCCTTCCACAAGGACGGCTATCTTCTCAGCTTGTTTGGCTGAAATTGCCTTTCCTGTCGATCTGAAGCGCTCCATAATGAATGGTATCCAGAAATTGACCGCTATTTTTGATAAAAACAACAAATCACCAAATTTGTAAAACGGCATGGATGAAGATGTGAAAACTTCCATTAACATGTGCCTTTTTGATCCATACAGGCAATAAGAAACAGATTGGTGAGTCTGCCAGTGTGACCTTAACTTCTTCTGAACAGCCAAAGGGTCTTCAAAAAATGCAATATTTTGAAATTCATCAACGCAGATCACCATTTTCTGTTCTTTAGATCTGGCAATATTTTCTGCAAGATCAAGAATTTCGTCCGGTTGCTTTTTTAACTCGTTCCAGTTTAGTCCCAGGCTGAATTCCTGTTGTGAATCCGGTGAAAAAGTGATCCTTGGGACCCATTGTTTCATGAATTGCTTCACATTTGAAACGACTTCTTCTAACCGGCTGGAAGAGGCCCGTATCACATTTTCCGCCAAAGCTTTATAAAAGTCTTCCTCGTTTCGAATATTGAACAGATCGATAAAAACGATCATCAGGTTATTTTCTTTTGAATTAATTTCTGATGCTGCCTTTAACACCAAGGATGATTTGCCCCATCTCCTTGGCGAAATTAAAATAGTGTTGGTGCCTGAAAGAAAGTTTCGGATCAGTTGGTTCTTTTCAGTTTCACGGTCGGTGAAATTCTTTCCTACGGCCAGCTTGCCATATACAAATGGAGTGTCCATAATCAATGATTTATCACAAAGATACGTAATTTAATAATTGCTAACAAGTTTGTTAGTAATAATATTGTTAGCTTGTCTGTCTTTAACTGTTCGCTCGTTATTTATGGCCTAACTTCATCATTGATTATTATTTTTTCATCAATGGTATTTATAATTTGCATTAATTTTATTGCTAATAATGGGCAGCAACATGAAAAAAATAGTTTTTTTAGCTGCGATAATGATCATAAGCTGTTCTAAAGCAACCGGCCAGTCATGCCTTCCCCAGGGAATCACCTTTACAACCCAGTCACAGATTGATAATTTCCAGGCCAACTATCCCGGGTGTACAATAATTGAGGGGAATGTCACCATAAAGGGTTCCTTCATAAGCAATCTCAATGGTTTGAGCGTCCTGACATCCATCGGGGGATACCTTTGGATATATCGTGGTACTTTACTGACCAACCTGTTTGGTTTAGGTAATTTGACATCCATCGGGGGTTCACTTTTAATTGGTGAATACAACAATCAAGGTAACCCGGTTCTGATCAACCTGACAGGACTGGAGAATCTGACTTCTGTCGGGAGTGATATCCGGATAGTAGGCAACTCTTCCCTTATCAGCCTGACAGGGCTCAATAATCTGACCTCAGCCGGAGGTTATCTTCGGATACATTATAACAATGCATTGACCAACCTGACGGGGCTGGAAGGCTTGACTTCGATCGTGAATTATCTTCGAATAGATAATAACAATGCCCTTACCAGCCTGGCGGGGCTGGATAATGTGACTTATATCGGGGGTTTTCTTTTATTAGATCACAACAATGCCTTAAACAGCCTGACGGGTTTAAACAATTTGACTGCTATTGGGGGTAACCTTCAAATTGGGGGTAATGATTATAATTCCGGAAATCTTTCACTGACCAACCTTTCGGGGTTAGATAATCTGATTTCCATCGGGGGTTACCTCTCGATAGAATCGAACATTGGCCTGATAAATCTTGTGGGGCTGGATAATCTGGATTCCATCGGAAGTTACCTCTCGATAAAATCGAACTATGCCCTGACCAGCCTGATGGGGCTGAATAATCTGACTTCTCAGGAGGAGTACATTGAGATACTTTCTAACCCTGCCCTGACCAGCTTGACGGGACTGAACAATCTGACTTATATCGGGGATTATCTCTATATATCAAATAATAGTGCCCTGACCAGCCTGACGGGACTGAATAATCTGACCTCCATTGAAAATTACCTTGAAATACAATCTCACAATTCCCTGGCCAACCTGGCAGGACTGAACAACCTGACTTTCATTGGGGGAAACCTCCTGATACGATACAACCATGCTCTTAACAGTATGATTGGGTTGGAAGGCCTGACTTCCATAGGGGGCTATTTTCATATCAATCGAAACGCTGCCATGTCAAGCATGACGGGGCTGGAAAATCTGACTTCTATCGGGGGATTCCTTTGTATCGATAATAATTATTCCCTGACCAGCCTGACAGGACTGAACAATCTGACTTCCATCGGTCATTACCTTAAAATTGTGGGTAACACCAACCTGATAGGCATTACGGGACTGGAAGGTTTGACTTGTATCGGGGATGAACTTAATATAAATTCCAACGCCATGCTGACCAGCCTGGAAGGGCTCGATAGCATTGATGCCAATTCTATTACACATCTTGATATAAAATATAATGTATCATTAACCACCTGCGAGGTGCAAAGTATCTGCGAATACCTGGCCGCACCTAACGGGACGGTTAGTATTTATGGTAACGCTCCCGGGTGTAACAGCCCTGCTGAGGTATTGGCAGCCTGTGAAACAGTGGGTGTTGAAAGTGCTGTTCAGGCAGAAGGTTTTTCTTTCTTTCCCAATCCGTTCAACGAGCAGTTAACCCTGAAGTTTTGCATGAATACACCGGGTATGGCCGTGGCGGAGGTTTTTAATACCATGGGACAAAGGCTGGCTGTGCTGTTCAATAAACAACTGCCGGCTGGAACCCATGAAATTTCCTGCAGCGCCGGCCCTCTGCCGGCCGGGATTTACCTGATTATCTTAACAGAGACTGAAGGCAAAGTTTCGACGCGAAAGCTGGTGAAGTGTGGACATTAGGTGGACATTAATTGGTCATTTGGCCCACGCCGGAGGTGTGAAATATTTATTGCCTGGTATGGTTTCGGAGAAGGTTTTAATCCCGAAGGGGAAGGCTGCTGGTTGCTGCCTGAAATTCACCTCCTCTGCATCCAGCGCCTGAACAGCACATCGTAAACGCTATAAAAAATCTGGCCCTCCTTTGTGTAATCTGAATAAATCATTTCCTTTTCTGTCAGGGCTTGCAGCGACCGAAGCACTGTGGCGGGGCTGCCCAGGTTATATCCTGCGATGAAGTCTTTGGATGTGGGATAATAAACAATCCCTTCATGTGCGATTGCTTTCAACAGTTTCCATTGCTGCTTGGTTAACAGATCCCTGTATTTAAAAAAAACGATCTCCTGTTCCTGGAGCAATCGGGCAGCCTGTTCTTTCCAGTTCTCATTATCTATTTTTCTTGAGGCGGATGCATACACCCTGTTGCAAAGCAACTGAACGTAGTATGTGTGATGGTCGGTCCAGTCGAGCATAGCATTTATAGTATCCTCACCTATTGTGTTTCTTGCTTCTTCAAAGTGATGCCGAATGAATGAAGCATATGCCATTGGCTTAATTTTATCAATTTTCAGGAAACTGGCACTTTGGTAAAATGGCCGGGAAGGATCGGCAAAAAGTTGCGTCATTAAATGCTGCTGACTGCCCGAAAAGATGAACCGGATATTGTTGAGTGACTGGACAATACTTCTCAGGAATGCATCCGTATTATTTTCGGGATAATTCAGGATTTGCTGAAATTCATCGATGGCGATAACGACTTTTTGCGGATAACCCTCAAGGAATTCGAGCATGGATTGGATATGCCGCTCGGACTCGCCGGGCCTTACATCCACCGTGAGTTGCGGAAAACCGGTCAAAGGGTCGAAAGCCACAACCGGTCTGAGGGATTTGATGAAATCCAGGATTTTTTTGCCGGGTTTCGACTTTTCAGGAATGGTAGAAAAAACAGCCGTAACCAGTGCATTTAAAAATTCCTTCAGGTTTTCGGTTGGAAGGATATCAACATAGATTCCCGCATAATTTTTCGGAAGCCGGGTCAGCACATGCCGGATCAGTCCGGTTTTTCCTATCCGGCGAATGGCCACCAGGATCGTTGATTGTCCGTTGACCAGGTTGCTTCTGAGGGCATTTGTTTCATCTTCGCGGTCGCAGAAATACTCACTTCCCTGGTATCCGGTTGTAATGAAAGGATTTGAAATGGATGTCATGACTATTAAACAATTTAGATATTACAAATTGTAAATTACAATTTGCAAATATAATTCTTTTTAAACGATTTGCAATGCGGTATTATGCCAATTTAGTTTCGAGTTTCGAGTTCAAGAACCAAGAACCAAGAACCAGGAACCGCTGAGCAGCGTTCATCCCCTAAATCCCAACGTTCGTTACGCCAAATCCGGCGTTTATGCATTTGGTTCATTCCTGCCTGCCGGGGGGTGTACCTTTAGGTTGTCATTCGCTCGCTTCGCTCGCGACATTAAGTTGACATTAATTGACATTAAAATACCAAACCACATGAAAACATCAGGTTTACTCAAAAACATGCTCTGGGCGGCTACCGGGGCGATTGTGCTGACCTGGTCAGCCTGTTATGGTCCTTATTTTGAATCGATTGAGCAGCCGGAGGAGGCGGAGCTTGAATCGTCCTTTGCCGTGGATATAACCGTTGCCTGTGACGCAAAGCTTTCCGAAGCGGACCGGATTGTCTCAAACATCGGGCTGCAACTGCCAGATAGCTGGGATGAGATTGCCAATGCCATGAACACCGATTACCGGCTGATCTTTGGCATCAGGCTGCCGCTGGGCTGGACGGTGGAAGACAATTTCCCGTTTACCGGCGCCGATACGGGGATATTCTCCTATTCGGAATACCTGTCAATGGAAATGAATCATACTTATCCCCCGGGTGCAAATTATTACTGGTGGATAAGTGAAAACCCGGAATACCTGCAAACAAGCAGTGGGACGATTTATTTCTCTCCGGTCATAACCACCGGAGATCAGCCCGGTATCTGCAGCCCGGTCTATTCATTAGGCTATTGGGAAGGATCTGGCTATAACCTTTATGTGTCATCTTCAACACCCGGTCTGATCTATGTCGGCCTGGAGGCAGGCGATATCGATATCTATGTCAGCCCGCTGGGCAATGACAACAACAGCGGTTTGACACCCGAAGATCCTGTTAGAACCATCACCAGCGCACTCCTCCGGACAAGCCTCGATACAGTCCCTCCGCATACAATCCGGCTGGCGGAAGGGGTCTATTCTCCCTCCACTACCGGGGAAAGATTCCCCGTGGAATTGATACCAACGGTGGAGATCATCGGCCAGGGGGCCGGGATAACGATACTTGACGGGGAATTTACATCCCGGCTGTTCATTAAGAATTACAATGTAGCTGATTACTTCCGCCATCTGACCCTGACAGGAGGCAATGCAGGCAATACCGGCGGGGGCGCTATTTATTGTCCTGCCGGGGGATACCTTGAACTGGAAGGGGTTCACCTGGATACCAATTTTGCCATTTCGGGAGGAGCCATATATTCAATAGGAACAACCGTCAGGATCAAAGATGCCTTGATTACCCGAAACAGGGCGTACTATGGAGGTTTTGCCTGGTTAAAGAATGCGGAACTCCACATGACAAATGCAGAACTTTCGGGTAATACGGCTTCATATGGCGGAACTATCTATCTTAACAGCAAGAATTCATTAGATTTATCCCGGGTCAGTTTTTTATACAATACGACCAGCTATGGTGGCGCAATATATCTCAGCGGAGACTTTACCTGCCGGGCAAATGAAACGGTGATAGCTGGAAATTCTGCAGGAAGTGGAAGCGGAGGCGGAATATATGCGAACAATGCGCACGGAACGCTGCAAAACATTAGCTTTTTCGGAAACCAGGCAAGATATGGCGGGGCTATCAGGATAGTGAATTCCAACCTGGGCCTGATGAATCTGTGCCTGGCCGGCAATAGTTCTGAATACCATGGCAGTGCCATTAATTCATCAAGATCGAATATCACTGCATCCCATTTGACGATATCTGATAATCAATGTATTAATGGAGAATCAATGTTATATTTCACCGGCCAGTCATCCACCAACCTGCAACCCGTGAATTTAACCCATTGCAACATCTGGGGAAATGCCCAGGAGGAGATCAGGTTGATGGCGGTTGAGATGACGGTGGATCACTGCAATATCCAGAACGGTGAAGCGGCTTTCTCCTTTTCCCAAAATGCTGTGTTAAACTGGCAGCAGGGGAATATGGATACGGATCCGATGTTTGAAGGGACAGGGGAGCATCCCTACCAGCTCTCCGCCGGCTCGCCATGCATCGATGCAGGGAGGCCTGATACAACGGGCCTGAACCTGCCCATGTGGGACCTGCTTGGCAATTACCGACTCTGGGACGGCGATGGCGACGGGGATACGATCGTGGACATTGGGGCGTATGAGTTTGGATCGGTTGGCGTTGGAATGCCAGGGCGGGCAGTTCAAAGTTCAAAGTTCAAGGTTCAAAGTTATCCGAATCCTTTCACTATGAATACCACCGTTGTTTTCGAGCTGGAAAGGGAAACCATGGTCCGGATCGAAATCTGTAATTTCCAGGGGGCCGGACTAGGAACGATTACAAACCAGCGATACCCGGCGGGAAAGCACAGGGTGGAATGGAATGCATCCGGGCTGCCGGCGGGGATCTATATGATCAGGATACAAACGGCAAATACAGTGATGACGAAAAAGGTCATAAAGCGAGATTAGAAGATATTCGTTCGGCACGGGGTTTTTGCACCACCCGCCTTTTTTCCCGGCCAATGAATTGGCGGGCTACTGTCAAGCATCCCTTCGGGATTTAAGTAGACATTAAGTGGACATTAGCTCGCTGCGCTCGCGACATTAGGTGGACATTAAATATTTACAGAAACAAGAAACAAGAAACAAGAAACAAGAAACAAAAAGTGTCTATCTTTAACAGAAATATCTTAACAAAAATGCTCCGCACCATTATCATTGATGATGAGGACCACATCCGCGAATCGCTCGCTGAGATGCTCCGCAGCCATTGCCCCAACGCGAAGGTGGTGGCCATGGCCGATGGGGTAGAAAGCGGCCTGAAAGCCATCAGGACCCACCGGCCCGACCTGCTGCTGCTCGATATCAGAATGAAAGACGGGACCGGCTTCGACCTGCTCGAAAAACTCGAAAGCATTGATTTCAGGATTATTTTTATCACCGCCTTCGATCAATATGCCATCACGGCTTTTAAGTTCAGTGCGCTGGACTATCTGCTCAAACCGGTTGAATCGGGCGACCTGAAAGCCGCCTTTGACAAGGCCGACAAACTCTCCCAAAAGGAAATCAATACACAACTGAATACCCTGGTGAACAACCTGCAAACCGATGAACAGGCAAAGAAAAAGATCATCCTGAAAACCTTCGACAACATCCACCTGGTTAAACTCAAAGACATACTGTACATTGGATCGGACGGGCGGTACTCCACGTTTTACCTTTTGTCGGGCGACAAAGTGATCATTTCTGAAACCCTTAAATATTATCACGAAATGCTGGATGATGCCGGATTTTTCAGGGTGCATAAATCCTACCTGATCAACCTGGAATACATACAGCGCTTTGAGAAGGCCGAAGGGGGCTATGTGATCCTGGAAGGGGGCGCTAAAATTCCGGTGGCATCCAGAAAACGGGAAGATTTGCTGGAGTTGTTTGACCGCATCGGCGGATAAAATGGACACGGATGAAATACAAGCTCATCATCGTTGCGATGGTTTTTCTGCTGCAAACAGTAAATGCCAGGATATTTATTTATATTGAGTGGTATCCGGTTGACAGCCTGCTGCTAGTCTTGCCCACACAACAAGGCATTGAAAGGATTCAAACCCTGAACCGCCTGGCTTTGTCCCTTTCATTTGAAGATGCCGAAAAAAGCACCTACTTTGCCGATCAGGCTATGTCAATGGCCAAACGGATAAACTACACCGAAGGTATTGCTGTGGCTTACAGCTATTATGGCTTTATTCAATTTTATGAAGGCAATTATCCCGAGGCGCTTAACTTCTTTTATGAAGCGCTGCACATCTATGAAGAGCTGGGCAACCTGCGGAAAGTGGCTGCCATGTATATGGAAATTGCCGCCACGCATTTCTGGGCAAACAACATCGAAAAAGCCATTGAAATTGCAGAAAATAAAGTGATCCCGGGATATCGTGCCAAAGATAAAGCTGGAAATACGGTGGGAGGTTTTCAAGATACCATAAGGACATTTTCAACATTAGGCTTGCCATACCGGATGACCGGGCGTTCGGACACTGCGCTTCGCATCTACCAGCGCTACATGGACGCCGGAAGGGTGCATGGCTTCGATCTCACCGACCTGCTGGTGCACGAGGCGGTAGTGGCTGCCTGTTATTATGAGACCGGGAATGTTGACAGCGCTGTTTATCAGTACTGGAAAGCTTTTGCCTATCCGGAAGTAAACCAGAGTGTGCTTGCCCTCAAGCATGAGTATATGCGACGCCTGGCCTCAATCTATACCGTGCATGGCGATCCCGATTCAGCGCTCTATTACTACAGGCAGGCATACCAATGGCTTGAACCTCATGGCTTTCTGTATTCAGCCCTCATGGCGGCATGGGAGCTTGGGGAGTTCTACGCAAAAAGGGGAAAACGGCTGGAAGCAGAAAAATCATGGCTTGAGGCTGCAAAACTGGTGGAAGAGATGATCGGAAAATCATCCTTTTACCGCTATGATTCGCTAAAATATATGGTTTCCCATGGAACCGAGCTCTTCCAGCCCTACACCAAAAAATATGTAAAAGAGACTACCTACAGATTCGCTACCCGGGTTTACTGGGATTTGCACCGGTACTACCTGGAAAAAGACGACCTGCGCCCGGCCATGCATTACCTGCAGGCTTACACTGCTGCCAAAGATACCCTCGACCGCCTTACCCGCAACCGTGAGGCCGTGGAAATACAAACCAGGTTTGAAACCACGCGCAAGGATGCCGAAATCCTGGTACTGAACCAGGCCAACGAGCTAAAGGAACTCCGGCTGATGCGGTTTACCTGGTTCATCGGTGGTTTGTCCGGGCTGGCAATATTGATCGTATTTATAGCAGTTATGCTGCACCGGCAGAACCAGCTTAAAAACAGCCGCCAGACCCTCTTATTGCAGCAACGGCTTTTCCGCACCCAGATGAACCCCCATTTCCTTTTCAACTCGCTGGCCAGCATACAGAATTTCATCATCAAAGAAAAACCGTCGCTTGCCAGCGATTACCTTGGCAGGTTCTCAAAACTGGTAAGGCAGATACTCAACAGTTCCGCAGTGGAGTATGTGCCGCTTGAGGAAGAGATCAGCAGCATTGAAAATTACCTGGCACTGCAAAAGGTGCGCTACCGTGATATGTTTGATTACACGGTGGAAATGGATGAGGAAATTGACACCGAAACCGCCCGCATACCGCCCATGCTGGCCCAGCCCTTCATTGAGAACGCCATCGAACACGGCATTTTGCATAAAGGGTCCTATGGGCGGATTCAGATACGGATCAGGCGATCGGGCGATCGGGCGATATTCGAAGTGGAGGATGATGGGGTGGGCAGGGAGAAGGCGCAGGAAATCCTTCATAAACATGACAAGGACCATAAAAGCATGGCCACGGCCATCACACGCGAGCGGATCGCCATCCTCAACCGCAAGCTGAAACGCAAGATCACCCTCGAGATCATTGATCTGAAAGATGAACAGGGCGAAGCTAAGGGGACGAGGGTGGTGTTTGGGGTGCCGGTGTAGGTTATTATTGTTAAAGTGTTTCGATATAACTGAAGAATACAGTATATTTGCAAATATATTAAATTATAATCGAAGATGATTGTCCGCACCCAATATCTTGAGAAGCTCAAAACTTACACCGGGAAACCATTGATAAAGGTAATTTCAGGCATGCGCAGGGTCGGTAAAAGCACCCTGCTGAAAGAGTATAGAGACTTTCTTACTCATTCAGGTGTTCCTGAACAGAACATTTTGCTAATCAACATGGAATTGCTGGAATTCGATTCAATAAGGGATTACACGGACCTCAATGCTCATATCCGGCAAACTGTTTCGCAGCAAACTGGCACAAAATATTTGCTGATTGATGAAATCCAGGATATTAATCAATGGGAAAAGGCCATCAATTCTTTTTTTGCTGAGGGTGGCTACGATATCACCATAACCGGCTCCAATGCCAGAATGCTTTCGGCAGAACTTTCTACTTTACTGGCAGGCAGATATATTGAAATCACTCTGTATCCTTTTTCATTCAGAGATTTCAGGGATTACAGGCTACAGCAGGTTCCCGGTGAAACTGTGAATATTAGTTTCAAACAATTCCTCCGTTATGGAGGCTTGCCCGGTATTCATGCCCTGCCCTTCAGCGATGATGTTATTTTTCCATACCTGAATGCCATTTACAACACTGTGTTACTGAAGGATGTTATAACCCGGAATAAAATCCGAGATGTGGAACAACTGGAAAGAATAACACGCTTTGTTTTCAATAACTGCGGAAATATCACTTCTGCAAAAAACATTGCCGATTACCTGAAATCGCAAAGGGCCAGAATTTCAGTTGAAACTGTGCAGAACTATCTTTTTTTCCTTACTCAGTCCTTCATGATTCACAAGGTAAGGCGCTACGACCTGAAAGGAAAAAAACTGCTCGAATATTCCGAAAAGTATTACCCGGCTGATATCGGATTAAGATTTGGGCTGGCAGGTTATTCAGAAAGCGATATTTCCGGCTTACTCGAGAGTATTGTTTTTATTGAGTTGTTGCAACGTGGATATACTGTTTATGTCGGGCAGTCAGGTTCATACGAAATTGATTTCATTGCCGAAAAGCAGGAAAAAAGAATATATATCCAGGTTGCCTATTTGTTGGGTAACGAAAAGACCATTGAACGCGAGTTTGGAAATCTGGAGCGCATCGGCGACAGCTTCCCTAAAATGGTTTTGTCAATGGACGAGTTTTGGCCGCAGAACCGCAATGGTATTATCAGGAAGAACATCATAGAATTTCTATTGGAAAATTAGTTTTCAAAGCTCAGGTAAAAGACTTCGATGCAAATCACCGAATTGAAGGATGAAACTCGCTGCGCTCGCGTCATTAACTCGCTGCGCTCGCGACATTGATAGACATTCGTTCGGCGCTGCGCGCCTCGCGACATTAGGTGGACATTAAATATTTACAGAAACAAGAAACAAGAAACAAGAAACAAAAAGTGTCTATCTTTAGCAGTAATATCCCAACGAAATTGCTCCGTAACCTCATCATCGACGATGAACTGACAATGCAGTCCCTCCAACAAGAACAAAATTCTGAAGCATCATATCTGACTGGAGTTTTTCGATTAACTCCAGTGTGTTTCCATCAACTGTTTCTTTGTGAAGCATCTGATTTTCATGGAGCAGCAAAAAAGCCCGTCCGCCGGTTGGCGGAATGGGCTTTTTTATCGGGTGAAATGATCAGATTTTTATTATTCTTCGGATGAGTACTTCGTTACTGCTCCCTTCGACTTTCATGACATATATCCCAGGCCTCAGATCAGAAATATCAAGGCGTATCTCATTTTTCCCTTCGGGTGGTTTGAACCGGTAAATAACCTTTCCATTCAAATCCAATATATTGATTGACCTGGTTGTCCCGGAATTAAATTGAATATACAGATAATCCTTTGCCGGGATGGGATATACCTGCAAGCTGTCTTTATGCATGGCATTCTCCGGCAAAGCCAAAGAGGTGCTGAGGTTTTCATACCATGCCACCCTGCCGTCACCGGTGGATGAGGTCAGAATATCATGATCTCCGTCGTTATCCAGATCAAACGTATAAATCCTGGTGAATTGTTTTATTTTATCGGTAATCAATATGGTATCGTTGAATACGCCCGCACCATCGTTCTCGCTCCAGTAGAGATAATTATCATTACCCGCCAATATCAGATCCGGCTTCCCGTCATTAAAGAAATCTTCAAAATAAAATACCGGGTTGCTCAATGAAAACAATACATTTTCCACGCCTGAAAACACACCTCCAAGATTTTCATACCAAAGAACCTTATTTGAAAATGAAACAATTACATCCAAATCATCATCGGCATCGATATCTACCACTTCTACCTGATAAACCCTGGATGAAGATTGTGTAATCCAGACAGGAGTCGAGAAATTGCCCTGGCCTTCATTATTGACATACATCACTCTATTACCGTATGGACATGTATATATAATCTCCGCATCCCCGTCATTGTCAAGGTCTCCTGTCGTGACTCTATTTCCGTAATCAAACAGTTTATCGATATAATTCGCTTTACCGAACGTTCTGTTCCCAAGATTCTTAAACCAGACAATGCCCGTATAGGCCGCAACGATGACATCCTCCCAACCATCGCCATCCAGATCCTCAATGCAAGCATCTTCCGACTCAACAATGCCTTCAAGCTCAAGGACAAATTCTATATTCCCGTTCCCATCATTGAATAAAATGAAATTAGTATAAGCGTTTACCAGCAGATCCGGATGATTATCATGATCAAAATCACAGGGTATGATGTTTATTTCCCCCTGAAAAATATCAGTATCATAAATTTCCTGGAACTGGTCAAATACATGGTAACCCGTATTAAAGAATCCCGCGATCAAATTGTCGGGGCCTGAAGCGGCAAGGATATCAGGGCCGCCGTCCCCATCCATGTCAATAGCCGTAACGCCAACAGGCGAGAGCAGGATGGTTGAAAGCAGGTTCGGTCCGTTAAAATTAAAAGAGCCTGTATTTTCGAACCATCCGGTTTGCCGTCGATGATCCTGAAATACGGCAAAGTCCATATCCCCATCAAGATTAAAGTCGGCCGTCACCAGCCCCAGAATTTTTCCGGAAGTATAAATGGGAATCCCTTCGCCAAAGTTTTCGTTACCATCATTTATGTAAAGAAGAATGCCTGTGCCGACATCCGAGCCAACCAGGATATCCGGATGACCATCATTGTTCATATCGCCGCAACCGATGGAATAGACGGGATAAAGATGCTGTATGTGATGATACTGGGTGGAAGAATAATTATTTATATTTTCGATCCAGGCTAAATCTTCGTACCCCTCAGCATAATAGACCAGGTCATCATCCCCGTCACCATCCAGGTCAACAAAAAGATGATATACATTCCCTATCCCGACGTCTGCGATAAAATGGACGGAATCAAAGGTCCATGGCCCCGTATTTTCCATCCAGACCAATGAACCCCCGTCATACCTTACCAGGTCAATATCACCGTCATTGTCCATGTCCCTTGCATCAAGCACTTTATCATTCGGTCCGGAAAAAATGAGTTCCTGGTAAGTGAACCCACCCGCACCATCATTCACATAACAAATTGAATGTGAATAATGAGATGTCAACAACAAATCCTGGTCACCGTCTGCGTCAAGATCACAAGCCAGAAGGAACATGGGCCCGATTGAACCGCTGATAGCTATCACCGTATCAAATGTGCCATTACCCAGGTTACGGCTCCAGCCAAGAAAATTATCAGGTTGTGACGACAGTGCGAGGTCGGGGTAACCATCGCCATTAAAGTCGGCTATGCAAAACTCAGGGAGCGACCAGTAACCTTTCAGAAGGTCTTCCTGAAACGCAAAATCTCCATCCCCAAGGTTCCTGTACCAGAAAATCGTATTGTACTTACAGGTTGCCAGGATGTCGGGAAGACCGTCCTGGTCAAGATCAGCATAACTGAGCTGCCGGAACACCCCCAATTGTCCTGCACAAAGCACATTTTGCGGCCCAAAGGGTTGGGCAATAGCCTTTTCGTAAGGCCAGCCGACCCATACCAGTAACCCGATAAGGAAAATTAGCGGTGTAGTAATTCCTGCAGGCTCAACCGGTAGCATATGATGGATTAACTTCTTCATCAAGAATGTAAAATTAACAAATATCATGAGAAAATGCAAGACCTGCAATCCGAACGGGAGATGGCGCCGCCGGTAATGCCCGGGCTGAAAAAAAGGGAACCCGGAACCAGGAACTATGGAACCCTGGAACCATTGGAACCCTTGGAACCCTCATTCCGCCGCCTTAACAGCTCCTTAATCTCATGGCTTCGTTTTTCGGTTAAAGTGTATCTCAGGACAAAGAAGAACGAGAACAGACTGAGCATAATGGGCAGGCCGATCTCCACTACCCTCATCATCAGCAGTGTATAGGGCGTCTGGCGGGTGAGCGGCGCAATTTCGGCTTCGATCATTTCAACTTCCTTTTCGATTGTTGCCCTGGTCACGGAAGCGTTCAGGTTAGCCATTCTCTGGTTCATTATCTCCACATTTTTCATCAGGGCTTCATAATGCTCGGGGTTCTTCTTCGAGGCCTTTGCTTTGGTTTCCAGGTGGGCCATTAGCTCGGAAGATCTTTTCTGGGCTTTATCAAGAAATTCATTGTATGCGGTTGTCGGCGCCATTCCTTCCTGCCAGGTCTTCACCTCGGCCTTCAACTCCCTGATACTACCCTGCAGGGCATCCACTTTGGTGACCTGCGTTTGGTCAAACATGGTAAATACGATCAGGGCGCCGGCGACAAAGCTGGCCAGGGCCGTGCCCATCTTGATGAACCACCAGAAGATCGAGTAAAAGCTGCCTTCCGTCCGCTTACCGGTTTTCAGGTCATCTTCGTCGCAGATATCGCCCACCATGGAGGCGCCCAGGGTAAAGAAGAAGAGCATGCCGGCGCTCAGCAACATGGTAGGGATGATGATCAGGTAGGGATATGACGGATTGTAGCAGACGATCTTGGAAAGCTGAGCGGCAACCATCAGCAGTATGGCGATGACCAGGGTGCTTCTTTTGCCCAGTCTCGGGCTGATCCAGTTGAGCGGGAAGACGGCCAGCACGCCTGTGACGGCCCATACGGTACCGTTGATCCCCAGCAGGTAGGCGCCGGCGACCTTATCTCCCGCGAAAATGTAGAATATGGGAATGTAAGACCCCAGCAGGTTGACGAAATTAAAGCCCATCGCCAGCGTAAAGATGGTCAGGGTGAGCATGATGAAGTTCCGGTTGGTGGCCGCATGTTTCATATCTTTCCAGAAGGGTGTCTTTGGCTGTTTGGCCACCCTTACAAAGCCCGGCTCGCGCAGTTTGTATGTCCACCAGAATGAGAGCGGGATGAGGATGGCAGCGATCATCAGGGAAACATAGCGCATGCCGTCGGCCTCATTGCCCCCGGTACCCTTGAAGATCTCCCTGTTGGCCATCCAGAAGAGCCATGGCGTGCTCATGGCAAAGAGGTTGCCGACGAAACTCTTGGCGCTGAACAGGCGGGTGCGTTCGTGGTAGTCGGTGGTCATTTCCATTCCCAGGGCACCATGCGGTATCTCAAATATGGTGCAGGCTGTGTAGAATAACAGGAGAGAGATGAGGATATAAACCAGTTGAAAAGCCTGGAAACCCGATTCGGTGGGGAACCAGGCATGGACCATTTCGCCTTTGGGCACCCACCAGATAACTACAAAAAACACCGCTACCAGTATACCTCCGACCAGCAGCAGGGGACGCCGACGCCCCCACCGGGTGCGCAGGTTGTCCGAAAAATGACCGATGATAGGGTCGGAAACGGCATCCCACAGGCGGGGGATGATCAGGATGACCCCCAGCCAGAAAGCGCTGAGCCCCAGGCTGATATTGCCCATCAAGCCGACAAGTATCCCGGCTATGTTGAACAGGGCGATGGGAATGATCCCCCCGGCGCCGAAAGCGGCCAGCTGGGAGAATTTAATCCGGTCCCCCGGGTTTGTTCTGTGTACTGTACTTTTTTCCTGCTCCTCCATAAAATCATTTCTTGTTTATCTGAATGACCCGTTTGGGGTGGGGTAATATTAGTAGTATATCATCACCTCTGCAGGGAGCTCTCTAACCGCTATTTCCTTCTCATTAAATTCCTTTATCCCTTTCTGATTTACCATCACTTTCACCGGCATCCTCGAACCATTGAAATTCCTGATCCTGAGTCCGTTGGCCGGCAGTTTCACGTCCCCGTAAATCTTAAATTGATAGTGATCCCCTTCTTTCAAAATAGAATATGAAATCTCCCCGTAATACGTCGGCAGGTTTTCCACCGACATGCCTCCCGGTGTGTCGATCCAGTCCTGGTAAAGCGCCGATGCGATCACCAGCGACTCATCGTATTCATTTTCATATACGAACATCGACCGGATGGCGTTGATGAAGTCGCTGCCGACCCAGGTGTGGGGCATGTCGCCGATAAATCCGGGCCTCCGGTAGTCTTTCCATACCACCTCCGCCCAATGGTACCATCCCTGCGGACGTTGATCGTCCAGGAAGAATTCGATCAGCTCATGCGCCCTTTCCGGCTGGTCAAGGATGATGAACGAACCGATCAGCCGGTTTTCATAGGGTGTATAGTTGACCCACTCTATCTTTGCGTCCCTGCGGTTTTTAAAATATTCATAATACCTTTCAAAAGTATTGTAAACCTGTGGTTTTGGCAGGTTTTTCAACTCGTTGCATGGCGTCAGGGCGATGGTAGTGGATGTGGCGTCGAAATCCCCCAGCTCCACGCAACCGGGGATGTAATCGATGCCTTTGTATTTCATGGCCAGGTCGATGGAATTGTAAAGATTCACCCGGAAAGTATCGCGGATCTTTTTAATCCTTTCAAAATTCTCCGTTTCACCCAGTATTCTCTGCATATCAACGGCGTCTTTCAACCCTTTCATAATGAATAAATTGTCCCAGTACGAATGCATCGGTTTTTCGGAATAGCCTTCGTGGCTGATCGATTCGGGGACAAGCCCGTAATGGGCTCGGACGCTGTCGTTGCCGTATTTGTAATGGTCGGTCGAACGTTCGGCGATCAGCGATTCGATGTAATCGACGGCTTTCAGGACATTGTCATTTTTCCCTTTCAGGAAGAGGGTATCTTTCGTGAAGTTGAAGTATTCACGGATCAGGTAGATGAGCTGCCCGTGGCTGTCGTGTTCCGGAACGGGATCGGGACCGCGGAGATCGACCACGCACGGGACTTTCCCGCTTTCGTATTGATGACCGGCGTACCAGTCGATAAAATCCCTTACCTCTTCCACGATACCCGATTTCAGCAGGGCCGATGAGGTCAGCGAGCCGTCGCGGATCCAGCTCCGCTCATAGGAACGTGAGCCGGGCTGGATGCCTGCCATATAACGGTTGATCAGAATGTAGATAAGATTGGCTTTGTACGTATTGACGATCCGGTCTGCCGACGGAGGGAGGTTGAACCTGATGTGGTCCGTTTTCTTTTTCCAGAATTCTGCAGGCTCATCGAAAGCAGCGCTGACCGCTTCATCTCCTGGCAATACCATTGCTTCACTATAGAATGGCACTGTAATATAAAACGATAACTTTTCACCCGGACTGAGCCTGAACGTATATTGCATGACCCCGTTCGCCAAGCCATGCGGATCGGTAACCGACTGATCTGCTGGTATTTGTTTCCGCCCGAGCATACCGGTCAGGCTTCCCTCATCAAAGCTACAAACCCCGAAAGCATCCATATCCCGGTGCGAAATGATGTATTTCTCATCAACGTCGATTCTGTTACCGCCTGTTTTGCCGATGGAGTGTATTTTTCCCGCACCACCGGGAAGATTGAGCCATTGATAATAAGGATTGACCTGGAAAGGACGGATGAGCAGGTAAAGGTCAAATTCCAATAAAGAAGAAGTAAGGTTTTCAAAGGAATATCGGATATTCAGGTGTGCGTTTTTGTTGGCAATACCGCCTGAAGTCACACTGGTAACGAATTTCAATCCTTCAACAAGCCATTCAACCGATGGAACGAAAGTAAACGCATCGCTGCTCCCGTCAAAGCCAAGCGACTGCGTGGCCTTCACATTGCTCCAGTCATACAGGGAATCGTTGATCCGGATCATCGGCTCGATCGAAAAGAGGGCCTTTTCCACTTCCACCATGCCGTCCTCGCTGATCAGCGCCTCTTTCACATCGTCGTTCACGCCCGAGATGGTCCAGTACATGGCCTGTTCCAGGAAATACCTCGGATAATGACCTTCCGGTGAATTTTTCGCAGCATAGATCAGGAAATCATTCAAAGTCATGGAATTTTTGATTTCCAGGAATTTCATCTCCCTGATCCCGAACCCTTTATCTGCAATGCTCTTATTGAGGACGATCTTGAGATACCTGGCTTCCGCTTCGGGCAGGCGGATAAAGCTTACCGGTCCCTGGTTGTTCGGCACCGAATACACCGTGTCCCATTGGTTGCCGGTATTTGATAAGAGGACATCAAAATGCATCGCCTGATACGCTTCCTTCCAGATAATATGCAATCCTCCGAACTCCCTGCGGGTCCTGAAGTCGACGATGACCTGCTGGTCCCGGATCCCTGCGCTCCGCCACCAGGTTTCTTCTAAATTGTCGATGATCAGTTCCGGGGGGTGATGGATGACTGATGAGGTCGCGTCGATCATGGGTACCGGGTAGGTGGTGACTTCGGGGGGAAGCGCTTCAAAGGCCAGGTTATCGATCCACAGGGTTCCCTTGCCGCCGGCAAAGGATGCCACCGTGAACTCGATCCGGTCGATCCTTTTCAGCTCCCGGTCTTCCGTTGGTCCCCAGGCAAAACCGATGTGCCTTTTCCTAATCCGGATCTGCTGCCATGCCTCCGGGAAGTCGTAATTGCGGTTATTCACCCACCAGATATTGTTCCCTGTGCTGTCGATAAATTTGATCTCGAAATTGTTTGCCGGAGAATCGGCTTTGAGGTAGAAAGAAAACTCGTAGTTGTCGGGCAGATCGATGGGGAACCATTTCTGGATGCCTCCATAGCCTGTTCCTTTGATAAAATCGTAATCAAAGCGGACAGCATTGCCGTGCAGGCCTTTATCAAGGGATAAATCGAGATTGACGCCGTCGGACCGGATGAATTCCCAGCCATTCTTGGATTCGAAATCATCCAATGTCCTGACCTGGCTAATTCCCCATGATGCTTGAAGTAGTAAGATTATGGTACAAATGAATACCTTTATTGAATACTTTTTCATATCCCTTCAGATAAATTTCTCGCAGATTTACGCTGATCAATCCGCAGATTTCGCTGAAATACCTAAACTTATAACTTCTGCGCCGATCTGCGGATAAATCTGCGCCAATCTGCGAGAAAATATCATTCAATTATTTCAAATACTCAAACCCCAGCCGGTTCAAACCTTCCTGGATGACCGGGTCCTTCATCACATGATCCCACACCAGCCCGGTCCGGAAGTTCTCTATCATGATCAGCATCGGGCCCTGGTCGATGCCGATCCAGTCGTCGTTCACCCAGTCGGCAGTCGGGTTGAAGGAGTCATAGAAACCATATTTTCCCCAGAGCCTGTCGCCGTATTTTTCGATCATGTTCCGGGCTGTGGGCAGGACAATTTCGGGAGCAAACGGCAGCGATGACAATGACCCGTATGGTGCAATGGTCCCGTCGTCGAAATAGTTGTAATCGGGGCCGCTGGTTCCCCTTCCGGCATAACCTAAAAATTCCCTGTCATCAAAATTATATATTTCCGTAGGACCATCACTAGCGGTGACTCCCCAGCAAAGCGAATCGTACCCCACCCAGCCATGCGGGTTATCGATGGCATATTGCCGCTGCACATAGGTAGCCCGGCGGGAGTTCTCAAAATAGTCGATCCCTTTTTCCTTCATGTATTCATCCGCCAGGCCCCGGAAATCGATGAAAGCCTGCGAGAACTGGTGCCCGAACAGGGGAGGGAAGGCCACGTGGGAGAGGCCTTCGTAGGGGGTTTGCCATTTGTAGGTGCTCAGCCAGGCCTGGTAGCTCCTTTCGACGTTTTCCATACCGCTTCCGGCGGCCAAAATGTAGAGGAAGAGCGCTTCGTTGTAGCCGGTCCAGCCCCAGTCGATCATCCCTTCTTCGGGACTCCATCCCATGGAGATGGTATAGGGATGGTGGCTGACCGGCGGCATATCCATGAAATTCCAGTCGACCCTTGAGATTATTTTTTCAGCCAGCGCACGGATCTCCCTTTCCGTTTCATTGTCAAGGCTATAATAATTCCGGGCGAAGATGATCCCCATCAGCAGCAGGCCGGTATCGATGGATGAGAGCTCACAGGTCCACTCCCTTGTCCCCGAGTCCATCCGGAGGAAATGATAGTAAAACCCTTTGTAGCCCGTCGCATTGGTATCGGGGCTTTGATTGGAATTGTAGAAGAAGCGCAGCATGTTCAGGGTAATTTCTGCCGCTTTTGCCCGGGTGATCCAGTTCCGTTCTGCACCGATGGCAAAGCAGGGCAGGCCGAACCCGCAGGCTGCAATGCTGGAAGGGGCCCAGGCGGCGGCGCGGTCCTTCACAATACCCCATTCGGGATGGTGCTCGTGCAGGAAAAAAAGGAAGGTTTTTCGCTGGATGCTGTCGAGCAATAGTTGGTCTTCCTGAGAGAGGGGATAATCTATTTTTCCGTGTGATTTGAATTTTATCTGTTGGGTTTGCTGTTGCTGATCACAGGCGATCAGGACGATGAGAAAGGCGAACAATATTTTTATTTTCTTCATGTCTTTTTTTTGTTTCACGCAAAGGTCGCAAAGTATAAGGGTTTCCAACCCGAGGGTTGGAAACCCTTTTTTAATAACTGAACCCCAGTTTATCCAGCCCTTGCTGTACTTCCGGCGCCGACATGAACAGGTCCCACAGCAAGCCGGTCCGGTAGTTTTCTACCATGCAGACAATCGGCCCCTGGTCGATGGCGAGGTAAGAATCGGCCCACCATCCGTCGGTGACGGAAAAGGCATCGTAGAAGCCATATTCTCCCCACAACCTGTCGCCCAGGAGGTAGTAAAAATGCCGGATGGCGTTCATCGATTGTTCGGGTGTGTATGGCAATGACGAAACGGCGGCGGTCGGGGTGATCACCCCCCGGTCATTGGTCGGGGAATGGGCGCTGTAACCGTTGGGGTTGTCGCTGGCCGTCAGTCCCCAGCAAACCTCGCTGTAGCCCAGGTAATTTTTCGGGTTATCTGCGCAGTAAGCCCAGTTGATCAGCGACATGTTCACGTTCTGTTCCCACATGTTCGCGTATTGGTCCTGCAGGTTTCGCGGATCCAGTCCGAGATGGGAATAATGGGTGAAAAACAGCGGCCCCCCGTAAGCCCAGCCCAGGGGCAGCGTATAGCCATAGTAGCTGTTGCCGTTCACCATAGCCCCGTTGCGGGCGTAACCCTGGTGGTATACCTCTGCACCGATGGTATGGGTCTGCGAAGAGGCAGCCATCACATAAACGATCAGTGTTTCATTAAATCCCTGTATCTTCATGTTCATCGCCCATCCATGGTTAGGCGACCAGTGCCAGTAGAGCGCGTTCTGGCCCCCACGGGTAAACCAGTCCCACTCCACCTCATCCATCAGGGTGTTGATGCGGCCGATCAGCGCCTGTTCAACAGGAATCAGCGGATCGAGATATTGCCGCATGGTCATCAGCCCCTGGATCATGAACCCGGTTTCGACGAGATCGGCGCCGTCGTCCTGGGTGCTGAAGGGGTGTGTCTGACCGGTAGCGCCGTTCAGCCAATGGGGCCAGGCGCCATGGTAACGGTCACAGGTTTCCAGGAAAGTGACGATCTTGCCGAGATGTTCCAGCCCCTGCTGGCGGGTGATGAACTGCCGTTCCATGCCGACGATCAGCGCCATCACGCCAAAGCCCGATCCCCCGATCGTCACCACATCGCCGGAGGTGTTCCGTTCCCTGGCCAGGCCGGCGACAGGATGGGCGAAGTCGTAAAAATACCGGAAGGTCTGCAGTTGAATCAGTTCCAGCAAATCCTCGTCAGGGATCGGCGGAAATTTGTAGGTCGAATCGAGCGCCGAGAAAAATGCATTATCAAAACCGTTGAATGTAAACCCGTTCTGCGCCGTCAGCATATTGGAAACCGAGAAGAAGTATTTACGGTAACCTTCCAGTCCGGAGAGATTCCTGACAGTCACCTTCAGATGATCGCCCGACAGGGAAGAAACGATGGGCACATTCCCGGACAGGGTGAAATAAGGCTGAAAATCAGCCGGATCCAGTGGATGGGAGAAGGTTATTTCGATCCGGACGCTATCCAGGGGGATGTCTTTGGGAAATTGGGAGGGCAGGAAGTTTTTATTATTGATGGTAGCGGCGGTGATGGTAAGTATTCCCGGTATGGTTTCAAATGTGATTTCAAAGCCCGGAAATGTTTCACCATTAAAGCCTTTTAATTGATCTGAGATGGTTAGCAGGTAGCTTGTCGAATTTTGCAGGGGCAATTCCGGGCTGAATATGCAGGTTTTCAGATCATTGGAAAACGAAAAAAAGCCTGCAATACCGGTCTGGCCTGCCATGAGGCTGATTGAATTCTTTGCCGAGGCGGTATCGACAGGGTTGCTGAAACTCAAAGAGATGGTTTCATCTATCGGCACATTGGTATTGGCTCCCTGCAGGTTAAGGGTGTTGTTGCCGATTTTTACGGAGAAGAGCTGGAGCGAACCGGCTGGTGGTTTGTCGTCTTTCTTGCAGGCGGCAAAAGAGACAATCAGCATGGCAAGTACACCGGTTGCGAGCAGGAGGTTGTGTTTCACGAGGTGTGGGTTTGATGGTGTTTTTCAGTACAAGAATACAATGTTGTATGTAGTATGTAATATTGATTATTTAATAAGGGTTCTCGAAGCTTATGAACTTAATAAATACTACATACCACATACTACATACAACATTCTCCGCAACTCACTTCCCGGGCATTCCTCCGGAAAATGCGATGCTATTACGGTTTTTCCGACCTGTACATCAGGTCGATTTCGGTAGCGGTCAGGGCTTTGTGGAAGATACGGATATCGTCGAGCCAGCCGCCGAAGTGATTAGCAGTCGGGAAGTCATATCCGCCCCAGGGTTCGTTGTCCCACAAAGTACCGGCGCGCGACTGGATAAATCCGAATGCCAGTTCGTTGACTACTTCGGGAGCCACACCGCCATATTTAAGGCCTTTTACACCACGTTTTACATCGTCATCCGGCCACAGGTCGAAATCCTGTGCTTTCATCTTTTCGCCATTGATGTAAAGCACCCCTTCGCGGGTAGCGCTGTTATAGGTACAGGTCACATGGGCCCACTCGTCTTTCAGCTGGGCGGCAACGCCACCGGAGCCTGAGAGGTCCTTGCAGAATGTCCATCCCTGCCAGCCGAGGTTGCCGTCACCTGCAAACCACAAATCTTCGGGTGCAGTGGAGCCATCGGCCAGTTCATACGAAGCGGCCAGCTTGCAGGAGGAATAATCACCGGGGATTTCAAACTGGAACCCCTTGAATGCGCCCAGTCCCATCACAAAGTGACCTTTTGGATCACCATTTTCATTCACGTGGCCCGCTGATTTTGTCTTCACCCAGAACGACAATGTGAAATCGCTGGTGTTCATCAGCTGATCGCCGTTGGCATACTCAACAATGGTCGAGGTGCCGTTGAATTTCCCGGCTTTGCCAGCGGCTGCTTTGTAGGAATCTTCATAGGTGAGGTCCACCACGCCAATCGGGCTGACACCCTGGATTTGCTCCATCAGGTTGTCGTTGAAATTCCAGTAGGCCACCACGCCCGACGGGACAAAGTTGCCCTCGGTGGTGAAAGCCCTGGTGAGTGGCGGCAGATCCTGCCCATCGGTCGATTTGATACCGGCCTTGAAGCTCAGGACATACAGCGCGCCATTTCCAAGCCCTTCGCCCGGGGTGATCGTAACTTTTTTCCCGGCGACAGCGAATGTCAGCGGGATGTTGGCCGCGTCATAGTCCCTGTCGAGGCTAACAGTGGCGGCAGTTACAGTGGCGGCATCAACATCGACGGAGAACGTGGCTTCGAAGGTGGCATCCGCCGGGACATTGTTCGGCGGTGTGGCGGCATTCATGTCTATGGTGCCGGATACCAGCGTCTCAAGGATGAAATCCACATCATCATCCTTGCAGCTGTTTACTCCTACCAGGAGCAACGCGAAGAAAAAAACAGAACTGATTAATACGATTTTCTTTTTCATAATAAAAAATATTTAAATGTTAAACAATATTGCCATTATTACCAGTTGGGATTTTGAGACAGGGTACCCTGTGAGATATCGATCTCAGTTTGCGGAATAGGCAGCAGTTCGTGCTTACCGGTGACAAATCCGTGCGGGCCGAGTACTTCCGGCGCTTTCCCGGTTCTGACCAGGTCCCAGTACCTGTGTCCTTCCATAGCCAGTTCGTATCTTCTTTCCTGCAGTATTATATCTCTTAATAACGCCTGATCTGTAATCATAATATCCGGGAGGATAGAATTATTTCCTTCGCGGGCCCTAGCCCTTACCATATTAAGGTAAAAAATGGACATTCCCGGCTTGTTATTTTCATTCAAGACTTCCGCAGCCATCAGCAATACATCGGCATAGCGGATTAACCGGCGTTGGTGGCCCCACTGGGTAATGGTAGTCGTCCCGGGGACCCAGACCTTGCGGTTGTAGCATTCCACTTCGATTACATTCCCATCTTCATCGGTTGTCTCATCGGGCGTGCTACCGTCGCCGAGTATCGTCACCCCGTCGATCACGTCTCCCAGGTCGATAATGGTCCCTTTCAGCCGGGGATCGCCCTGTTCAAAAGCATTGCGCAGGTCCAGCGAGGGCCTGTTGAATCCCCAGCCGCGGTTTGGGGTCCCTCTGACCCCTTGCGTGTTAGCATACTGGTTGCCGCCCGCATCGGTGCTTTCCAGCTGCATGGCCCCGATCTCAAAGACCGATTCTATGCCATGGTTCCCGTTCACGCTATTGGCATCGGTGAAGACCGGCTCCAGGCCGTATAATCCTGAATTAATGACTTCCATCAGCAAAGGTTCCGCTTTGGTATACTCTTGTCTGAATAGATAAACCTTAGCCAGCAATGCTTTGGCGGCCCCTTTGGTGGCGCGTCCCTTGTCATCGCCCGAATACTCATTTCTTTCAGGCAAATCCCTGACCGCCACTTCCAGGTCGGCTATGATCAGTGCATATACCTCCTCAGCGTCAGACCTGCCCAGGCTGGCAGGGGGATTGGTGGATGTCACCAGCGGTATGCCACCCCAGGCCCGCACCATGTCGAAATACAGCAGGCCGCGGATAAAGCTGGCCTCCGCCAGGTAACGGTCGCGCAAAGCCGGGTTCATCTGTATTTCCGGGACATAATCAAGAACGACATTGCATCTTTTTACCCCAAGGTACAGGGTGTTCCACCAGCGGTCCAGGCCGTCCTGTGAAGGCGTATGCCCGAACGTCTCGTATGGGCCCAGGGTCGGGAGCTGGTCGTTGGGATTGCTCCCTTTGTGCGCATCATCCGACATAAAGTCGAGGATGGGATAACCGCCGGAATGGTAAAACCACTCCCGGAGCGTAGTGTAAGTGGTATTGGTAGCCAGCAGGGCATCCGATTCCGTGACCGGGAATGCTTCCTGCGTAAGAGAATTCTGAAGCTCCTTATCGAGAAAATCGGAACAGCCATTCAGGAAGAGAATGACGATGAAGGCCGGTATGATGTTGATCTTTTTCATGATGATTTCTCCTTTCCTTAAAATGTCAGGTTAATACCTATTGAATAAACGGCAGTGATCGGATAGATCCCGTTGTCGATGCCATTGTCAAGCACGCCTCCGCTGCCGATCTCCGGCGTATAGCCGGTGAATTTCGAGAAAGTATAGAGGTTATCGGCTTTCACATAGACCCTCAGGTTTTGCATGAAGACCTTGTTGCTCCAGTCGATGGGCAGTGTATATCCCAGAATTACGTTTCGTATGCGGACAAAAGAACCGTCATAGATAAACCGGTCGGAGATGTTGTAATTATATCCGCCGAATGCCGGCCGGGGTTCATCGTTGCTGGTGCCCGGGCCTGTCCATCGGTCCATCACATGGGCTTCGAAGTTATACGGGTCGGGCCGGACCACCTCTTTCCCGTTGAAAATCTTGTTCCCTGTTTGCCCCTGGATGTTCAGGAAGAAATCAAACCTTTTGTATTCAAATCCGGCGCTGAAACCGAAAATGAATTTGGGGATCGGTGAACCGAGGTAGGTGCGGTCCAGGGGATTGATCACGCCATCGCCGTTTATATCGACATATCTGAGGTCGCCCGGCTGCAGTTCCTCCTGCGTATAGACCGGGTAATTGTCAATCTCTTCCTGTGTCTGGAACACCCCGTCGGTCACGTATCCGTAAAATGCTCCGATCGGCTGGCCGACTTCGGTGCGCGTTACCGGCTGGCCGTTGGCCAGGTAGCCCCCGATGAGCACTGAGTCGATGCCGCTGGCGCCGCCTATCTTCAGCACTTCATTGTGGATGGTGGAGCCGAGGAAACCGATGTTGTATTTGAATTCTCCGACCTGGTCTCTCCACATCAGGTTGAACTCAAAGCCCCTGTTCAGCACTTCGGCGGCGTTATAGGTGATCCTGGCCCCTTGCCCGTTACCGTAATACCCCGGCACGGTGAGATCGACCAGAATATCGGAAGTGATTTTGTGATAGAAGTCGAATTCTGCGATCAGACGGTCGTTTAAAATGCCGGTTTCAAGACCTATGTCGGTCTGGGTGGTGGTTTCCCATTTGAGGTCGGGATTCCCCAGCCGGCCAAAGGAGCTGGCCGGGTAAGCGGCCGAAGGATCACCGAAAACGGCAATATGATTGGAAACTATTGAGAAGCGGCGGTCGTAGGGAATTTTTTCGTTACCCACTTTTCCCCAGCTCGCGCGCAGCTTCAACCGGCTGATCAGATCGATGTTTTCCATGAATTTTTCCCGGGAAACGTTCCATCCTGCTGCAAAGGAGGGGAAATGCGCGTACTGGTTTTCCTTGCTGAACTTGGAAGAACCGTCGCTTCTGAACGTAGCGGTTAAGATGTATTTATTTTTGAAAATATAATTTGCCCTGAAAAGATAGGAGATCATCGAATAGTTTAGCCCCAGGTCAACCCCGTTGCTGATGGTGCTGACATTGTTGATGTCGTTGGCCGGGTCCTGGATATAGGAAGGGTTGATGTACCAGAAGCTTTCGCCGTCGCGGATGATGTTGGCGCCTGTGATGCTGAACCACTCCGAAGTCGTGTTTTGCATGGTATAACCGGCCACGGCGTCGATCATATGTTCCCCGAATTCCTTGTTGTAACTCAGCGTGTTTTCCCACAGCCAGGTGAGCATGTCGTTGGAAGCTTTGGTCAGGTCGCTGTAAATATTTTGCTGTTGTGAAGCCGTTCCGTCGGGATTGTAAACTGTGAAAGCCGGCGTGAAATTGGTCGCTTTCACATACTCGCCATCCAGTCCGTAACTGGTTTTAAAGGTCAGGTCTTTGGTGAATTTCACATCGGCATAGATATTCCCCATGGCCCTGACGCCGTCCCGGAAATTGTTGGAGTACTCCAGGTCGGCAAATGGATTGCCGACATTGTAAACCACCCCGAAGCTGCCGTCATCGTAATAGGGCATCAGCAAAGGCTGGGCGCGGTAAACCTGGTAGGTAACATTGGGGGCGATCTGCTGCTTGAACGGGGTAACGCTGAGGTTAATCCCCAGGTCAAGCCAATGGGTCATGTTAAAATTTGCGTTAAGCTTTGTGGTGATCTTCTGGTATTTCGACTTATCAATGATCCCGCTCTGGTTGAAATAGCCCACGCCCAGGTAATAATTCATGGTGTTGGATGCTCCCGAGGCCGACAGCTGGTAATTCTGGATCGGAGCAATATCGAAAACAAGGTCCTGCCAGTCGGTATTAGGTACGGCATCCACATTGTTATAGCTTCCGGCTTTTATATCGTTGGAGATGATGGCAAATTCCCGCCCGGTCAGCAGGTCGATCTTTTTGGCCAGCCGCTGGATGCCGGCCTCCCCGGAGAAGCTGAAGACCGTTTTGCCTTCTGCAACTTTTCCACTTTTTGTCGTCACCATGATAACGCCGTTGGCGCCGCGCGATCCGTAGATGGCCGTGGCGGAGGCGTCTTTCAGGACTTCCATGGAGGCGATGTCGGAGGCATTCAGGAAGGAGATATCATCGAGGATCACCCCATCTACCACGTAGATAGGGGATGTGTTGTTGAAGGTGCCGATGCCCCTGACCCTGACCACCGGGCTTGCTCCCGGGGCGCCGGTAACGCTGGTCACCTGCACCCCGCTGACCCTTCCCTGGAGGCTTTGCACCGGGTTGGCAGCAGTAATTTTGGTGATGTCTTCCGCTTTGATCGACGCCACACTGCCCGACAGGTCGCTCTTCCTGACGGTACCGTACCCGATCACCACGATCTCCTCGAGGGCTACCTTTGACGTTTCAAGCGTGATATTCAGGACCGTCTGGCCCGTGAACTGCACCTCCTGGGTTTCATATCCGATAAAGGAAAATACCAGGATGGCGGGTGACTCAACCGGCAGGCTGAAATTCCCGTCGATGTCCGTGATAGTACCAACGGTAGTGCCTTTTACGAAAATAGAGGTACCGGGCAATGTTTCCCTGGTATCTGCTGCACGTACGGTGCCGGTCACCGTTTGGACCTGGCTGAAAGCACTAAAGGCAAAAAGCAGGAATGTGAAGACCAACCCTGCCTTGAAAAGCCTGAATTTTGACGAATGAATAGTAAATCTTACCATGGTTTCTGATTTTTCAGGTTTGAAAACGTAAACTGTCAGAACATTCAAGTTATACACCTGGCGGATAATCAAACGAATGTTGTTATGATTCAATAATACAATAATCAATCTTAAATTAGATGTAAAGTTAATATTATTAGATGCCGGAATGCAAGATTTTGCCGGAAAAAATGTTTATAATTCCGTGAGTATCTTACTTCGGAAGTGACGGCGGAAGTCTTTTATGTTTTATACTTTTATCGTTTTTGTTTCTTGTTTCTTGTTTCTTGTTTCTTGTTTCTTGTTTCTTGTTTCTTGTTTCTTGTTTATTGTTTTTGGAATTCAAAATTCAAAATTCAAAATTCAAAATTCAACATTTGATTAAATGGGTCGTAAGAAAAGCAAAGTAGCCAAGATATTCGTACTCGACACCTCGGTAATCTTGTATAATCACAACGCGATATACAGTTTCGAGGATAATGATATCGCCATTCCCATTACGGTGTTGGAGGAGCTGGATAACTTCAAGAAAGGGAATGACACCAAGAATTTCGAGGCGAGGGAGTTCATCCGGATCATGGACCGGTTGTCGGCGAACAGTTCGCTGACGAACTGGATCGATATCGATCGTCAGGAGGCGGGTTGTTTCAAGGTGATCATGAATGAGAACAGCAGCCCGATCGATGCACGGGCTATCTTTGACGGCAACAAGCCCGATCACCGCATCCTGAACGCGGCGATGGTGATGCAGGAGGACCATCCGGAGCGTCCCGTCATCCTGGTGACGAAGGATATCAATCTCCGGCTCAAGGCCAAATCGCTCGATATCCAGGCGGAGGACTTTGAAACGGGCAAGATCCATGACCTGGAATCGCTGTATACCGGCAAATCGACCATGGAAGGCATTGACCGGGAAGCCATTGACAAGCTATATACCGAGGGGATCATAGATCCTGCGGAGATTGGGCTGGCAGCTCCCATCCCGAACCATTATTTTATTCTGAAAAATGGCGCCTCATCGGCTTTGGCTTATTACAATCCGGTGATCGACAAGATCGAGCGGATCGATAAGAGCCCGGCTTACAAGATCAACCCCCGCAATGCCGAGCAGGTCTTTGCCCTGCATGCCATCCGGAACCCGCGGGTGAGACTGGTGACGCTGCAGGGGGTGGCCGGTACGGGTAAAACGCTGCTGGCGCTGGCCGGCGCGCTCGACCAGAAGAAGAACTACAAGCAGATATACCTGGCGCGTCCCATTGTACCTCTCAGCAATAAAGACATCGGATATTTACCAGGCGATATCAAGGACAAGCTCAGCCCTTACATGGAACCTCTTTACGACAACCTGAAGTTCATCCAGAACCAGTACAGCGAGGCCGATAAGGAGTTTAAGAAAGTAACGGAGGCCCTGGCGTCCGAAAAACTGGTGATCACGCCGCTGGCCTATATCCGGGGACGGAGCATCTCCAATGTCTTTTTCATTGTCGATGAAGCCCAGAACCTCACGCCGCACGAAGTGAAGACCATCATCACCCGCGCCGGCGAGAATACCAAGATCATCTTTACCGGGGATATTTACCAGATCGACACCCCTTACCTTGATTCACAGAGCAACGGGCTATCCTACCTCATCGACAAGATCAAGCACCACCCGATCTATGCGCACGTCAGGCTGGAAAAGGGAGAGCGGAGCGAACTGGCGAACCTGGCGAATGAACTTCTTTAACCGATTCGCGATTTATTTAACCACATTATGCACATTAGGGCACATAGGAGCCACATAGGATCTAATGTGTATTCTATTGTGTCCTATTGTGCCTATTGTGTTTAAAACAAGTCAGCCCCAAGCAACAAAAACCAGCGGAAAACGAAATATTACTTCTCCATAAATATTGTCTGGATAACCACATCTCCCACTACGCCAAGCGTCCGGCTATCAATCTTATCCATGGTATCTTCTGTCGTGTGCCAGTATTCGAAAAAGCTGCCGTTGGATGAATTCGCATCGAGGTGGATGATGTTGATGGCGGGGATCCGGGCGATCTCGTTGATGAAATAGTGGTCGTCGTTGATAAATCCGCCCCTTTGATTTGGGAAATATTCCTGGTATCCCATGCGGTGGGCGATATCCCATACCTTTTTCACCTTGTCGGGGGCAAAGTGCATGGAAAACCCTTCCAGCAGGAACCGGGCGTCGGTTGCGCCGACCATGTCGAGCAAGATAACATATCTCGGACGGTAGTTGTATTCATGCGGGTTTCGCGACCAGTGCTGCGAGCCAAGTCCCCAGTGCTCGTTTTTCCCTTCGGTCTGGTCGTCGTGCGGCGGACCGTAATCCTCCAGGTCGAAAAAGATAATATCTACGCTAATTCCGGGTTCATGTGTGCTCAGCAGGCGGGCCACTTCGAGCAGCACACCGACGCCGCTGGCGCCGTCGTTGGCGCCCATCACCGGCTGGTTGCGTTTGGCCGGGTCAGGATCGTGATCGGCAAATGGCCGCGAATCCCAGTGGGCGCATAGCATGAGGCGGGCCCTTTTGTCCGGCTGGAAGGAGGCGATGATATTTTTGCCGTTGAGTACAATGCCATCGAATGCCCTGCTACGGAAGGATTGCACCTGGACATGCGGGGTGTATCTTTTTAGCGTGTTTTCAAGGTATTCGGCGCAGGCGGCATGGGATGGAGTCCCAGGCACCCGCGGACCGAAATCACATTGTGCTTTAACAAAGGCATAAGCCGAGTCGGGGATGAAAGCGGGAACCACTAATGTTGTTCCAGGTTCCAAAGTTCCAGGTTCCAGGGTTTCGGGTTGGCGGGTTTTGGGCTGACAGGACCATAACCCTGCCAGGAACAAGCTCAATAGAAATATACTTTTTACAAAGTTGCTCATCAAAAAAAATGATAAAATTTTAGTGATTTTCACTATCTTCAATGTATTCCCGTCTGTAGTAATCGATAAAAACCGATCTGTCCGGGCGTTCAAAGAATAATTCCTCATTTTCAGGAACCGGAATGTCACGGGCATCGAAAATCAATCCATAGACATCATTTTCTATAACCGGCCTGATAGCCGGGTTATCCAACTGCCGGTAAATGTTCCATGTGTTGTGGATCCATTCGAACATCAGCGTAGGGTCATATATTTCGAAAGGTTCGTAGGTGATGTGCGTTTCACCGTTACCATCCGACCAGCTTTTATATCTCTTTACATCGCGTATCCGGACCTTGTGATAATCGTTGTAGGGGCCGCCGATAATCTCCATTGGGATACCGATCTCAATTTTCCATTCATCAAAATACTGCCGCAGCACGCCGGCGATATCGAAAAAACTTACCGCGAAGGCGGAACAACCCGCTCCTTCGCCTTCATAGCGAGGCCAGAAAGCCCCGCCATAGGATGGCAGACCTGGTGTGTCATTTCCAAAAATTGAGTGATAAGCATCGAAATAATCAAGTATCCTGGCAGCAGCTGCTTCATTGACCCATACCCGGATAAAGGCCAGGTCGCCGCGGCGGGCGTATTTTTCCTTTTTCTCCCTGAGCTCTTCCATTGTTTCCAGTCTTCCCTGCAGCACAGCTCCCAGGATAGCCATCCCGTAGTACTCCTTCAGAACATTTTGCCGCTGTTCCTGGCGGGAAGATGCACTCATCCCGGTAAGCAATTTGCCCGGGATCAGCGGCGAGCGGAGCTCGATAAAAGCATGCCCCAGCAAATACCTATGGTTATTGAACAGGCTTCTCTTGATGTTTCTGAAGTAGCTGCGGTACAGTGAACGGGGCGAATCCCACTTATATTTAACCACTGAAGGAATGACATAGATGGTCAGTTCATGGAGAGAGTCGACATAAGCGCCTTCTTCGCCGGAGATGAATTGCTGAAGCGCATCCTGCCTGTTCTGTCCCAAGGTTACCAGTGTGACCAGCACAACGAGGAAAACCGATAATATGAATTTTGCCTGAAGGGACATCCTCTATTAACTGAATTTATAGGCTAAAAGTATAAAGATTTTAGAATATCCGGATTAACATAGAAAAACATATTATGAATAAAAAAGAGAAATGCCCTCGATGGGCATTTTGTTGCCGACGGTGAAATCTAGATTTATCTCCGGCTAAATTGTATTTTGATGAAATGGTATCTTAATTCCCGTAATGGCTGGTTTATTAGGAAATTAATTTTATATTTGGTTGTCAATCAAGAAGTATGAATGAATCTTCCAACTTATAATACGATGAAAAAATCATTTCTGCTCTTTACACTCGGTTTTGTTCTTCTTATAAACACACTGAATGCACAAAACACTTTCTCAAGGGAGGAGCTGCTGGATGACATGGATAGCCTGTATGTGATGATCAATGAAGTCCATCCCGATATGTTTGCCTTCCTGTCGAAGGAAGCATTTGAGGATAAGCTTGATCAGGCCAGGCTTCTGGTCCGTGATGGAATGACCGTCCGTGAATTTTTTAAAGTCATTGCCCCGTTGGTCGCAGCGCTGGGCGATGGGCATACTTTGGTTTATTTTCCTTATACTTTGTGGGATTCAAAAACTTTGCTGATCCCGTTTGAAGCGGAGGTAGGTTATGCCGACTCGTCGGTTTTTGTCATTCGCGATTATTCGGACCCCGAAAATGCCATCCCCGGACGATCCTATGGCCACATATTTCATGCTGCAAAGAAAGCCGATGCTAAAAAGCAACAACGGGCCGCTGGTGACTATACCCTGATCGAGAATTGGTCAATGCGTCGATGTATCGATGTGTCGATGTTTGGTTATTATTTTCTTAATTTTGCCTCAGATTCTGCATTGAAGAATGGATTACTCAGTTATCATCCCCGTTTATAACAGCGAGGCGTCGCTGGAGGAGCTGGCCGGCTGGCTGGTTGCGGTGATGGATGCGACCGGGAAATCGTACGAGATGATCTTTATCGACGACGGCAGCCGTGACGAAAGCTGGCAGGTGCTCAATAAGCTGAAAGCGCTGTACCAGGATAAGCTGACCGCCATCCGGCTGGCCAAGAACTTCGGACAGCACAGCGCCACCTTCTGCGGGTTCAATTTCGCCAAGGGCGACTTTGTCATCACCATCGACGATGACCTGCAGATCCCTCCCGAAGAGATACCGAAACTGATGCAGGCAATGGAAGAAAATGATGCGGAGTTGGTCTATGGCATCTACCGGAAGAAGAACCATTCTTACATCCGGAACCTGGGAAGCCGCGCCGTAAAAAAAATATCTCACCTGCTGGGCCGGCCGAAGGAGGGCTCCTCCTTCCGTCTGATCTCTTCCAACATCATTCAAAAGATCATTATCCATCACCAGAACTTTGTCTTCATCGACGAGATCCTCCACTGGTACACCGATTACGTGGAACTGGTCACCGTGGAGCATCACCCCCGCAAATACAAAAAGTCGGGTTACAGCATGCGCCGGATCTGGGGCCTGCTGGCCAACATTATGTTTTATTATACTACTGTCCCGCTCAAGGTCATGGTGTACGGAGGGCTGATCTCCTCTGTTTTCTTCTTCATTCTCTCCCTGATCTTCGCCCTCAAAAAGATCCTGTTCAACGTGCCGCTCGGTTACACTTCGCTGATCGTAGCCATCCTGTTATCCACCAGCCTCATTTTGCTTTCGCTGGGCGTTTTGGGAGAATACCTCAGCCGGATCTACATGGTCCAGAATAAAAAGCCTTTGTATTCCGTTAAAAAAGTGCTCTGATGATCCTGACAAAAGGCAATATCCGGTTTATCAAGCTCTGCAAAGATGACCTGGAGCTGGTCAGGCAATGGCGCAATTCACCCCGCATCAGCCAGTATATGGAATACCGGGAGTATATCACTCCGGAGATGCAGCAGGAATGGTTCAAATCGGTGAACAATAAGCATAATCTCTACCTGATCATTGAGCACGATCATCAGAAGATCGGCCTGATCAATGCCAAGCACATCGATTGGGACGACCACAGCCTGGAAGGAGGTATCTTTTTCTGGGAGGAGGAGGTGTATAACACTCCTTTGCCCGCGATTGTTTCACTGATTTTTGCAGAAATGATCATCCGGATAATCCGGTTGAAAATATTCGCTCATATTATGAAGACCAACGACAGGGCTATCCGGTATAACCGACAGCTGGGCTTTGAACTATGCGATGGGCAGGAAGGGGTTGAGAATCAACGTTATCTTTTAACGACGGAAAATTACCTGATCAAATCGGCAAAGCTCAGAAAGGCATTTTATATTCTCATCGATAAAAGCCCTTTCGTCCTCCAATTAGAAAGAGATGATTATGTTAACGGGATAGCACAGATGGTCGAACAGCGGATCGATCCTTTCGTTCCTGCAGAGATCAGGGAGACTGAATCGGGCAAGGCATAT
>JAHYJL010000153.1 GCA_019429045.1 Bacteroidales bacterium | reverse complement strand
CTGCCCTGTCTGGTTTTTCACCATGATTTTGTATAAATATATGCCCTGTGACAATGGATACCCCCCCTCGTCACACCCGTCCCAATAAATGGGTTCGGTACGGTATCCGCCGGCAACAAGCTTTCTTTCAAAAGTTTTTACCACATGGCCCGCCATACTGAAAATCCGCAGGCTGATGTCAAGCTCACTGTCCGGCTGATTATGGGAAAAAACAAATGTAGTGTTTTCGAAAAACGGATTCGGGTAATTCATCAACTCCTCGATAACGAACCTGCCGGATAACATCACGACAAACTCGATATATGCTTCACCTGAATTATTGAAGACATCCCATACTTTCAATGATAATGTATGCCGTCCTTCCGGTAAATTATGAAACGGAAACCGAATTGTGCCACTGGTATAACTATCCAGGTCTGCCTCATAAAAGTCATTGAGGATGAACGGCTTGTCGGTATTACCATCCAGAATAGCCACAATGTCGTGCCCGATCCCGCTGCCTACCGTGTTGATCCCGCTTTCGTCATTCACGAATGCAAGCATGAAGGGGTTCTCATTTGTGATCCCACCCGAAACGAAATTATCGTCATTCATAAACAGGCGAACCAATGGCCCGGTTTCATCAGGTTCGGCTGCCAGGTTGAATCCCCCGACTACAATATTCCTGTAATAGCCATGCGCATCGTTAACAGAATTCTCATTCACGGCATAATAACTGATCTTCCCGAAACCATATTGATATGCAATATCTTTGGGCACAATAAAGGTAAAACTGAACATACCATTTGTAATTTGCGCTTTACCCTTATATAATATGTTGTTTTGAAGTTCAAAAGTCTTTAACTGGCTGGTAGGATCTGTCCCAAGTGTAGTAACCTGAGAAGGTTTGTCGAATACAATGGAGTATAGCGTGCCGTTGAATTCTCCGGCTGTTCTGCCATTCATAACAATCTCTCCATCAATGGTCACCCTTGCCAGGGCCTGCAGAGTATCCGGCACTTCGCCGGCAGCTTCGCCGTTGATCCGGGTGGTGATTACATCATACTCAGGATAGGCCAGGTGCAGGGCCGGATTACCAAGCAAGACAAATTTTTTATCATTATCCACCACTCCACCCTTGTTCTTTGCGATACGGATCAGGTCGCCAAAACGGTAATACCCGCCTTCATGCTCCTCGAACATGATCTCAAACAGGGCCGTGTTCAGATTGAAATTAGATCCGCCGAAAGTAGCTCTGGCCGCCGTGAACATGGCGATGGAGCCACCTTTCGGATTGAGAAACACATGTTCTCCTGCAGAAACGCGCTCCGGGTCATCAAACCGGCTGAATTCACAGGTCGCCGTGATGAAAATCGGCATCCGGTCGTAGTTCGTCCAGGAATTGATGTCGATGATCTCGAGAAACCGCTCATGGCCCCAGCCCACCTCGCCGCCGTGCCCGGTGTAGTTCATGACCAGGCAGCCCTTGTCAATCCGGTTATTGATGGCCTGGTTTACCTCCGGAGCCCGCTGTCCTCCGGGTGTGGAAACCTGAGGAAAAGCATCCACATAGATTTTATCCACATTATATACGCCGTAATTGCTGTTTAGAAAAGAAGCCATCTGCTCTGCCTGGTTCAGGTGCATATTACCATCCTCATCATCAGCCACAAAACTAATGTAATTCCGCCACTCCTTCATCACGGCTGCCGAATTGGTCGCATAGTGGATGTTTTTATCCACCGCCACAGTGGCCTGTTCCACAGTGGAAACAGGCAGGCGGCCGATGCCGATATCCAGAATATTGTCGCCCGGCCCATCCAGGAATCCATAGTAATCATCTGTTGCTATTGAATAAACAATGGTCAGCGATTCATTGTCCTCCCAGGTAGGAACAAAATTCGAATTATCCTTGATCCGGTCCTTGTAATCAAATGATGCATCTCCGAATAATAAAAGATATCTGGGTTCCTGGCCTGGAGAAGCTTTGTCATAAAGCATCTTCATAAAATCCCGTATCGCGGTGATGTCCTGCGCACCGGAAGAAAACTCGTTATACACTTTCTCCACATCAGTCACAAGAACTGACAAACCGTCGTGCTGCATATGAAAATTTGCAAGACGGTTCGCCTGCTCCAAAAAAAGCGAATGAGAGATAATGATCATATCCTTTGGCCCGGTAGCATGTAAATTCTGGTTGGCCACTTTATCAACAAACTGCACCTGGAAATAACTGCTGCCATCAAAGGCAATGAATTCCTGCAGCGTATCATGGGGCAACCTGAAAACCTGGCTGTTACCGGACTGTATAGTCTGAACCCTGAGCGCCTGTGCAGGATCGGTAACATTCCAGATCTGAACGCCCTGCCCTTGCGGCGCGCCTCCCAGTGTAAATTCAGCAATGCTGCCGGGCGAAACTGCTCCCGGATCCCGAAATGCCATTTGACCTCCGGAAAAAACAAGGTTCCGGATAACGTTCAGTTCAATGAAATTCAACCATCCCATCGAATTCGCGGCCGTCTTTTGATAGTTAATGCGGATATTAATATTGGATGATGAAGGAGTGAACCAATTACTTCCAATATATGGCCGGGCAAAAGTTTCAGATGTGCTGGGTATACCGTTAATGCTTGCACGGATGACCTCCTGAGATCCGTGGGAAAAAACAAAAGCGCTGGCAGAGGTGGATTTAGCCGCAACATATCCCCTGAGATAAGCCTGGCTCGTCAGATCCAGGTTAGGGAAATTAAAATTGAAATCGTAAGTCGTGGTCACATCAAAAACCTCTCCGTACCATACCCTTCCGGTATTGACAAGATTGAAAAGGTCACGCTCATGGTAAGCGTAATCGGTGAATTTGCTGACCATAACACTTGGTGATTGAGCAGATGACGGCTGTTCCGGGATACGTTTGCCAGGGCCAGGGTCAACCGTCAGAAAATAATAGGTATGATCACTGTATATGTTTTGATTATGCCAGAAAGCCTGGCTGAATGGCTGATAAGCCCATTTATGCGGGGACTCCCCGTAAAACAGTATATAATCCTGCTGATCAAAACGCCCGTCTGCCTCACCGGCTACAAAGATATTGTTCTCTACAAGGTCGTCGTGCCTGAATTCGGCCAGCGATTCGGGCAGCATGCCCCCCCCGTTGCCATAAATGCGAATATTCCGGGGGTCGATGTTGGCCGGGTTTATCCCCATACCCTGCAAATCGTTGTATGTGATCCGGTGAATACCGGTTTGCTCCAGCTTTATCTTATACCAGTTTCCGCTTGCCAGCACCGACTGGTCAGCATAACCAGGCACTGCCATCCTGGATGCTGAATGTTCTTCCGTGAAATGCACAACCAGGTCAAAAGAAACTAAAATCTCAAGTTCGCCACTGTAATTATTTTTCCTGACAGGAAGCAAAGTGACCACCGCTACGGGCTTTTTACGATCGTAACTCAATTGCACCGTAATTTCAGGATCAGGCTGCACCATATCCAGCCCTTCAATTTTTTCGAAACCATACGGTGCAATATCATAAACCGGATTCTCAATCCATGCTATGACTTCTGCCGATGCAGGAGGCAGTGGAAATGCTTCTGTATAAATAGGAAGATGACCATATTCACGTACATAATTGGCCCCCTCAAACCGGGCCATAGGAATATATCCCGACTGGCTGGTTCCAACAAAATGCACAGCCTTCCAGCTGATAGACCGGTTATGGCGGAGCTCACCTGCAAACAGTCCGACAGAAAGGAAGAAAAAAAATAATGCAAAAATCAGCTGTCGCATATAGTTTGTTATTTTTGAAGCCTCTTTGTAACTCGTAATGGCTGTGTACGTATAACTAATTTACAACGGCGCCTGGGTCAACTTATTGTCTGTCCATTTTAATGTAAAAAAAAATATTTTGTTTTAAAAAAAAATTGTATAATTGTACCCTCATTTTAAGGCTGGATTGATGTCGCGCAAAATACTACTACTATTGTTAACTGTTGTAACAGTCATTTTGTTCAACAATGAAGGGAAATCACAGGATCCTGAATTTTCCCAGTTTTACGCAAACCCCCTGTATCTTAATCCGGCACTTGCCGGTGCGAATATCTGTCCGCGCGTGGTGCTCAACTACCGTAATCAATGGCCCGGCCTGGCGAAAAGTTTTGTTACTTATAATGCTTCATACGACCAGTACATTGATAAAATTTTCGGAGGCGTCGGAGTACTGGTAAACGTTGACAATGCCGGGAATGGTATCCTCCGGACAACTCAGGCCAGTCTGATGTATGCCTACAATCTGCAGGCATCAAAAAATCTTTATTTCAACCTGGCTGTGCAGGGAACTTTTTATCAGAAAGCTCTGAACTGGGACTTATTGCAATTCGGTGACCAGATTGACCCTCAGCAGGGATTCGTTTTGCCCACCAGCGAAACACCACCTGACAACACTTCAATAATGTTCCCCGATTTTTCGGCCGGGATGGTTTTCGGCTGGAAAGGAATCCTTCATGGAGGGGTTGCCGTGCATCACCTTACACAGCCTGATATGGCATTCTACAGCCAAAATGAAAATAAACTGCCCATGAAGATCACCGGGCATATGGGTGTCAATATCAGTCTGGAAGGATCTTCCCAGGGATTCTCCGAAGATGAAGAACCTACATTTTACCTTGCACCCAATGTCCTGTATCAGCAGCAAGGCGATTTCCACCAGCTCAATGCCGGAATCTATGTCATCCGGCTGCCTATTATCGTGGGAGGTTGGTTCAGACACAATTTTGAAAACGCCGATGCCCTTATTATACTGGTTGGTCTGAGTCATAATAACCTGAAAATAGGCTATAGTTATGACATCACCCTTTCCAAACTGAAAAGCAATACCGGCGGCGCCCACGAAGTCTCGATCGCATGGCAGTTTCCATGCATTGAAAAAAGAAGAAAGATCCGTGCAATAAAATGCCCGAGTTTTTAGTTATATGTCTTAAAATAAACGATAAACGTATATGATCAGATTCAGGAACTTAAGTGCTGTTCTTTTTGCGGCTGCGCTTCTCGCTTCTTTAGCCTCTTGCAAAAAGGAAGTATCACAGACAACAGGTTGGGAATACAATAATCCCCAGATGGGCGGCTTTGAAGTTGCATCAGCCAGAAGCCAGATCACCGGACCCGGACTGGTGCTCATCGAAGGCGGATCCTTCACCATGGGAGCCAACTTTGAAAACCTGACCTATGAATGGGACAATATCCCCAGAAGGGTCACCGTTCCATCGTTTTACATGGATCAAACCGAAGTGAGTAACCTGGCCTACCTGGAATACCTCCACTGGCTGTATAGAGTCTTCGGACAGGATTTCCCCTCGGTTGTCCGCAACGCTCGACCCGACACCCTTGTATGGCGGGAAAAACTGGCCTATAATGAACCCCTCGTGGAAAATTACCTGCGACACCCGGCTTACCATGACTATCCCGTCGTTGGTGTAACCTGGATCCAGGCAAATGATTTCTGCCTGTGGAGAACAGACCGTGTCAATGAATTACTCCTTATTAAGGAAGGTGTCCTCGATTTTGATCCCGACCAGAAAAACAGGGATAATTTCAATACTGACTCTTACCTGGCCGGACAATACCAGGGCCTGGTCAACAAACCAAAAGCAGACCTTGATCCCAGCAGCTCGGGAGAACGTGGCGTCAGGCTCCAGGATGGAATTCTCCTGCCCAAATACAGGCTCCCAACCGAAGCGGAATGGGAATATGCCGCCCTGGGACTCATCGGAAACACCTTGTATGAAAGGGTCGTGGAACGCAGGATTTACCCCTGGAATGGAAATTACCTCCGCACTGACCAGCGGAAATATTACGGCAGTTTTGTCGCTAATTTTAAGAGAACCAGCGGCGATTACATGGGCGTTGCCGGAAACCTGAACGACGGCGCAGACCTGCCCGCACCGGTAGGCTCATACTGGCCAAACGACTACGGCCTCTATAACATGGCCGGTAATGTCGCCGAATGGACGCTCGATGTTTACAGACCCCTGTCACCCGAAACTGTAGCCGACTACGCACCGTTCCGCGGCAATGTCTTTACCAAACCAGCCACCGATGCCGACGGGTTCCTCCTCGAAAAAGACAGCCTGGGCCGAATGCCCCGTGAACTTGTCACTATCGAAGAAAGCATGGACCGTACTAATTATCGTAAAGCTGATAATATCAATTATGCTGACGGAGACTTCCAGACCAATATTTCGACCGACTGGCTGACAGACCCGGGCAGGAATACCACTTCAGACATGTACAACTATGGCGTTACATCACTGATAACAGATAAGTCAAGAGTTGTCAAAGGAGGCTCCTGGAAAGATGGCCCCTACTTCCTCAGCCCCGGCACCCGCCGCTACCTTGATGAAACGACAGCTACCAACTGGGTGGGCTTCCGTTGCGCCATGATC
>JAHYJL010000152.1 GCA_019429045.1 Bacteroidales bacterium | reverse complement strand
GTGTGCTCTTCCGATCTTGATATACTTCTCGTCAGATTTGTTATCATTGGCGAACTTCCATTTCAGGCCTGTCGGGAACCCACCGCCCCCACGGCCACGGATGCCTGAATTCAACATTGTCTGGATCACGTCGTAGCGAGAAATTCGCTGTCCGATAATTTTTTTGATGGCACGGTATCCGTTTCGGGCTTCGTATTCGTCGATATTTTCCGGGTCGATATGACCGCAGTTGCGCAATACGATCTTCACCTGGGCATCGGTGAAACTTTTATCATCTGTTTCAAAAAGATCGCTTTGGATGATATAGTCCCGGACAGGATTATGCTGGTTGACATGCTTTTCGATAATTTCTATGGCACGTTCTTCATTGATCTCCCCGTAAAGGTATGTGCCTGTTTCATCTATGATCTCCACCAGCGGCTCGCGATAGCACATCCCTACGCAGGATGTTTTTTTCAGCTCGAAATCGAGGTTTTCGGCAGCCTGCAACGCTTTGATCTTGTCATAGACCTTTCCCGCTCCTGCTGCCAAACCGCAGCTTCCCAATCCGACGATTACTTTTGTGCTTTCCATTACATTTTTAGACATTAAGTGGACATTTATAGACATTAGCTCGCTGCGCTCGCGACATTAATTGACATTCATACATCATAAAACACTAAACACTAAACACTCAATTACTCTTCTTCACTTCTTCAAGCCGGATGTTCTTCACGATCTTCACCGCTTCGCTGCCGGTCAGCTTGCCGTATGTCTGTTCGCCGATCATCATCACCGGGGCGAGGGAGCAGCAGCCGAGGCAGGCGACCGATTCCAGGGTGAAGAGGCCGTCTTCGGCTGTTTCGCCGTCTTTGATCTTGAGCGATTCCTGCAGCGAATCGGTGATGGTGTTGGCGTTCTGCACGTGGCAGGCAGTGCCGTGGCATACCTTGATGATATGCTTTCCTACCGGTTTCAGGCGAAACTGGGCGTAAAAAGTAGCCACGCCGTACATATCACTCAGGTCAAGACCCGTTTCATGCGATATCTTCATGAATGCTTCCCGCGGAAGGTATCCATAGATTTGTTGGGTTCCCTGAAGCAACGGGATCATGTTTCCCTTTTGGCCCTTATATTTTCCGATCAGGTAGTCCAGCTTGCTCAGGTCCACCTCTTCCTCCCCGTTCTGAACAACAGCGGGGGATAATCTTACGATGCGCATAATTCAGCATTTTTAGCGGCGTAAAATTATATATTCTTCGGGTGATGATAAGTGATTGCAGCTAATTTGGAGAGGGTCTAAATATGTTCCGGGTTCCGGGTTTCGGGAACCATATGATCCGCTTATATTATTTCTTTGATTGTAGCTTTGCATGCATGGCATTGGCTGCTATGCGTCCGGCGCCCATCGCCTGTATGACTGTGGCAGAGCCTGTTACAATGTCCCCTCCGGCATATACATTTTCAATCGAGGTTTCCATTGTTTCAGGGTTATACTCGATATATCCCCATTTATTACGCTTCAGATTAGGGGAACTGCTGAAGATGACCGGATTGGGACCGTTCCCAATAGCGATGATCACCATGTCACAGTCCTGCACAAAATTGGAGCCTTCAATCGGCACCGGTCTTCTTCTTCCGGAAGCGTCCGGTTCGCCAAGCTTCATGCGAATGCACTCCATGGCTTTCACTCTGTTGGAATCTGTACCGATATATCGTATAGGGCTTGTGAGCAGCATGAACCGTATGCCCTCTTCTTCCGCATGATGGACCTCCTCGATTCTGGCAGGCAGTTCATGGCGGGAACGGCGATACACGATGGTCACCTCCTGGGCGCCTGTGCGTTGCGCGGTGCGGGCGCAATCCATGGCCACATTACCTCCGCCGATAACGGCCACCCGGTTGCCTTTGGGCATCGGTGTGTCGTATTCCGGGAACCGGTAAGCCTTCATCAGGTTCATCCGGGTCAGGTATTCGTTGGCAGAGAATACATTCCCGAGGTTTTCACCTTCTACACCCATGAACATCGGCAATCCCGCTCCAACGCCAATGTATACGGCATCAAAATGTTCGAGCAATTCATCAATGGTATAAATATTGCCGATAACATGGTTTAGCTCGAACCTGACACCCAGTTGTTTCAGGTAATCGATTTCAAACTGGACGACAGACTTGGGGAGCCGGAATTCGGGGATGCCGTATGTGAGCACCCCGCCAAGCTCATGTAAAGCTTCGAAAACGGTCACACTGTAACCCAGCTGGCGCATATCGGAAGCAACGGTAAGCCCGCCGGGGCCGGAGCCGATCACAGCTATCTTCTTACCGGTATTCTTTGCCGCCATTGGGATTTTCACCAGCTCCATCTTCCTTTCATAATCGGCAACGAAACGCTCCAGGCGGCCGATGGCGACGGGGTCGTCCTTCACACCCAGGATACATTTGAGTTCGCACTGGTTTTCCTGCGGGCATACCCTGCCGCAGATGGCCGGAAACACGTTCCGCTCCTTGATCTTTTTGGCGGCTGCATCAAACTGGCCGTCTGCCACCAATGCTACAAAAACAGGTATATCCACGTTTACCGGGCAGCCGGTCACGCATTGCGGGTTTTTGCATTGCAGGCACCTTCCCGCTTCCAGTAAGGCCAATTCTGAAGTATAACCATAGGGGACCTCCTGGTGATTGTGTACCCGCAGGGTCTGGTCCTGCTCGGGCATATTCTGCCGGGGTATCTTCAGTTTGATGTGACGTTCGTCCTTCTTGGTCAGTCCGTGCCATTCACAACCATATTTCGTGCAGATAAAGAACGGAATCAACCTGGATACAGCAGTAATAGTCACATATGCCACGTGAGAACCGCATTCGCCACATTGTATATCCTTCTTGATCAGGCTATTATTACAATGCGGACAAATCAAGTCGTCAAGTACATCGTCTTTTTTAAGAGGAATAGAAGCCTCCACTTCAAACACGTCGAGATACGGGCTCAGGAAAAGATCTATCGGCTGACCTTCGTATACCGCCTTGAATTCAAGCTGCTTGTGGCTTTTTTTATCAACGTTGAAGCTGTTCTGGCAATGCGGGCAATAGGTATTCAGGTAGGATTTAAACCGCAGGTATTTTACATCGTGATCGAGCATAGCTGTAACAATTATCGGATGGAAAACAGCAAGGAATCCTTTTCTTCCTTCAGGTATAAGGAATTCCGGAGGATCAGTTCATCGAAATCGACCTGGAATCCGTCAAAATCGGGGCCGTCCACGCAACAAAACATGGTCTGGTCATTCACTTTTACCCGGCAGCCGCCACACATACCGGTACCATCGATCATGATCGGGTTCAGGCTGACCAGGGTTTTTACCTGGTGCTGTTTTGTAAGTTTGACGATATTTTTCATCATTATAATAGGGCCGATCGCGTAGACCAGTTTAATATCATACCTTTCTCCGAGGTATTTTTTCAGCGGATCGGTCACAAAACCACGTTGTCCATAGCTTCCGTCATCGGTTGTAATGACCAGTTCATCGCTGATCTGTGCCATTTCGCGTTCCAGGATAATGAGTTCCCTGTCACGCGCTCCCATGATACTGATCACATAGTTCCCGGCCTCTTTGAAGGCTTTGGCAACATGATGCAGGATGGCCACCCCTGTACCTCCTCCGACCATGACCACCGTCCCCAGGTTTTCAACTTCTGCCGGCCTTCCCAGCGGGCCAACCACATCTCTGATCAGATCCCCTTCCTTCAGTGAGCGCATCAACGCGGTGGTCTTGCCGACGATCTGGAATATGATCGTGATCGTGCCTGCAAATTCATCTTTATCCGCGATTGTCAGAGGAATCCGCTCACCAGTCTCATTCACCCTGACAATCACAAACTGACCGGCTTTTGCTTTGGCAGCAATCTTAGGGGCGCTCAAATCGAAACGGATGATCGTCCCCTTGGCCATTTCCTGTTTTCTGACTATTTGAAACATAGGTGTTGAGTTCTGAGTTCTGAGTTCTGAGTTCTGAGTTCTGAGTTCTGAGTTATGAGTTTTGAGTTATGAGTTCAGGATTGGAAAGATTACCATTCTAAACTGTCTTCGAGTCTGATTTCATTCAGGTTATCTTCACTCAGCCCGTGCCATTTGCAGCCTTTTTTCGTACACAGGTAAAAGTCGATCATGCGGGTGCGGGCGCTCACACTGATGCGGGCCACTTTCGAACCGCACTTTTCACAAAACTTATCCGGCAGGATCAGGGTCTGGTCGCAATGAGGGCATTGCAGGTCACTTACCACCTTGTCCTCTGATAAAAATATCGAAGATTTTGAGGAAAATACATTCAGGTAAGGGCTGAGCATCAGGAATCCTTCCTGGCCATTCCTGATTTTCAGTTTCAGCATATCGTTCTCGATCAGGCTCTTCTTACAAAACGGGCAATATGTCTGGAGGAATGTTCCGGTTTCAAGAATTTCAAGGGCTTCGTCCTTTTTCAGTTTATCCGGATCAGGGGTCCGCTCTGTGCGCGGCGGCCGGGGCTGCCTTCCCATGAAGCCATATTCCTGGTAAAACCGGCGCAAAGCAACCGAAAGATCATCGAACTCAACGAAATGGTTCTTGCACCCGCTTCTTGAACAAATGTTCACCTTTCCTCCCATGTCGAGATAGAACGGCACCATGTCGGAGCCACAGCTCAGACATTCGGTATTGGAAGTGATATGTCCGTGGCATATTGGACAGTAAAAATCAGCTACCTCATCATGCGGCAGGTCGATCGTGGCCTTGTAATTATAACTTCCATAAATCGAGCTGAGCCAAATCTCACCTTTTTTGCCGAGGCATTCGACATGCAAATGGATGCCTGGCTCATTATCGATAAGCTGATCCTGGTCCATCAGTGAGTGCCCGCAAAGGGTGCATTTCAGGTGGAGGGAAATCAATTCATACATAGAACATAATAATTTTATCGTTTAACCCTGACAATGTTAGTTATTTTTACGATAAAAACAGACTGAGGTTATCAATTTGGAAATGGTTTAAATTAGGCCAGGAAACACCGAAGCACGCTGTAGGCGTGCCATATTTGTAGCAAAACAGGGGGCCCAAATGCAATTTTCCCCTCCCGTGCCGAGGCATCGAAACCAGGGAATGTTTCATGGGAGGGGATTTAGGGGAGGGGGCGCGTCATTGAGCATTGACACATCGATGCGTTGAACATTTCATTTTACATTATGCATTTTGATTTTTTAACCGCGGATGCGCGGGGTGCGCTAAGAAAAAATTAATTCAAATTAATTCCCACCCTATTAAGATTTATCGTATGAAGCATGTTTTCTTAATAAATTTGATGAGCGCTTTGCCCTTTGTAAAATTTGAAGTGAAAATAGAAGAGCAAATAAGACTCGTGGCTTTTGATGTGAATATCATTGGCATATCTCCTGATTATACTTTGTGATATGAGAGGTTTCTGAAAGTAGGGTGAATGCTGTTATCAAGTTGGTTTTATGCTATAGTATTTCAAGGTAGTTCATATGATTTAATAATTTCCAGAGAAATGGGGGATATCTACCGATGTTGAAATTGCCAAAGAAATTGCCCATTATGACCAAAGCCAGATCGAATATTACCAAAAGATCACCAACAACATGGTGGGGAAGGTGCTGCGAAACCATCAGATTGTCTATAAAAGGCAAAATGTATACCGTATTGAAGGGTTCCAACTATTTTCAAAACAGCAAATTGATGAATTAGTAGCTCTATGTGAACAGAAATTGGAAGAATATATCAAAAAGTCTTGCCTACCTGATATTGGATCATTATCCTGTGGCAAGATTCCACTCATTGGTTATTCCTAAACGCCATTTCAGCGATTATTTTGAAATTACCCAACCAGAGTTAAACGCTGTCAATCAACTGCTAATTTTTGGAAAGGAATATCTAATAAATAATGACAGGACCATTAAAGGATTTAATATAGGTGTTAACAGCGGTATTGTTGCCGGACAGACGATTATGCACTGCCATACCCACCTGATACCCCGCAAGGACAAGGATGTAGAAGATCCGAGGGGTGGTATCAGGCATGTTATTCCGGGGATGGGATATTATTAATATTCTAATTTTAAATGGCCGAAGTTAGGGGAAGCTTACACTACGACAACCATAATCAGGTGGGTATCAGTGTCCGTTGTTTGAGAGATTATTAATAATTTTATCTTTGTCACTCTTAATGAAACACAACCTACAAAACCTCAGGAAATTTCATTTTTAAACCTATTGATTTGTGTAAAGTGTTTTAAGCATGGTACGGACTGATTTTTTTACAAATTGCATTAATGAGTTCAGTTTAAAAACTACTAAAATTTAAAGGCTTTATAATTGGCTTATTTGAAAAATATTTCATGTAATAAAGGAAATCCCAGAAATTACTTACCAGAACCCCGGTATTTGAAAATAT
>JAHYJL010000151.1 GCA_019429045.1 Bacteroidales bacterium | reverse complement strand
TTGGTATGATGAGTTAATTTCTGCAACCCCTACAGATTCTACTTGGCATAGACACTGGTCTCAAGAAGATGCAATCTGCCCTTATTTAACAACTCCCGATTCAATTCAAATTATAACTAAAGATTTAACAATAGGAATTAATAAAAATTCTAAATTTCCTGAAATTAAATTAAAGATTTATCCAAATCCGGGATCAGACATTATAACCGTGGAATACCACGCCACGATGCCTGAAAAAGTCCTGCTAGAACTGAGTTCGGCAACAGGAGCGGTATTGCTGGCTGAGATCAGGGAAGCAGATTCCGGGATTAATCTGTATATGCTCGACATATCGCGATTTCCAGGGGGGATATACTTGCTCAGGTTAACTTCGGGGCTGGATGTTCTCCCTAAGGTAATGATCAAATGAATCCTGTAATTCTCATGCGGCCCTTATGGGACGATTGATTTTCAGGAGAATAATTCTAATAAGGGTGTATTTTAACAGTTTTTATTACCGCGGAGGCGCGGAGGCGCAGAGTAATTATATATGAAAAGTAATCCTTTGCGTCTCCGCGCCTCTGCGGTTAAAATAATAGATGAAATTTTTTGCAACCCCCTGCTACCGGATGCACATTAGGGACAAACCTAATGCACAGGGATGACAGAAACGATGGCGGCCCTGACGATCTCCAGCGCCGTGGTCAGTGTGCCCAGGTCGGGGCTCAGGCTGCCGTCTTTTCCGGAATAATGGCTGTGGCCGATTGGTTTCATCAGAAAAGTCTTCTCATCGCCAGCCGGATCGGCCCCGGCATCCATTGCCCTTTCGCTTTTTCTCCGTGCCGGAAAATACCTTTGCCGATCGATTCGGCCACATAGAGCGTTTCAATGTATTTTCCATCCATATCTTCCAGCCAGATCACCATCAACGGATGGTTGTGGCTTTTGCCTTTGGTAAACGCTACCGTAATAGATATGCCCCGTCCGCCGATATTGGTCGTAATAACCTCTGTGTGCTCTTCAATAGCAGCCTTTTTTCCACCTTCGGTGCTGAGTTGCCGGAGCTGGTAAAGTTGTTGCTGATATGGCGCTTCGGGGTTGATGATGGCGGGGTTGCCGGCCGGGTCCAGGTTTGTGTAAACAGGGGCGAAGCGGTGATCACCACCTCCTGCAATTCGAACTTCTTGGGCTTCAAAGGTACATTGATGAAAAATGTTCTGGCATTGGTCACCTGGAAATCTTCGGTCACCTTCATTTCGTAACCTACCGCCGAAACGGCCAGTTTTATGAAACCTGGTGTCAATCCGGTAAAGATAAAATTTCCGTCAAGGTCAGAAGTTGAACCGATTGTAGTGCCGAATACAACAATGTTGGCAAAGGGAATGGGTTCGTTGTTGCTCTCGTCAAAAATTCTTCCCTTCACCGATCCCTGCTGGGATAAAAGCAATACTGGGAGCATGAGTAATACTACATTCAGATAAATGTGTTTTAGAAGCATATATCGGTTTGGTTTTTACTCTAAATAAAGGTTCTCAAAATATGTTCAAGGTTACTTCTGCAAAGCTGATTTATATGCTTCAATGGCCCTCTTTCGCGCGGCAGTATGGTCCACGATCTTTTGCGGATATTTTAGCGTATTCAATTCCGGTATCCATTGGTTGATATACTTTTTCTCCGGATCAAATTTAGCGGCTTGCAGATCAGGGTTGAACACCCGGAAATAGGGCGCTGCATCGCAACCGGTCCCCGCCACCCATTGCCATCCGCCATTATTTGATGCTAATTCATAATCCATCAGTTTTTCAGCAAAATAGGCTTCTCCCCACCGCCAGTCGATCAGCAGGTGCTTCGTTAAAAAGCTGGCAGTGACCATCCTGGCCCGGTTGTGCATGTAACCGGTCTGGTTCAGTTCACGCATCCCGGCATCCACCATAGGATAACCCGTAAGACCCTGGCACCAGGCTGTATACTCATCTTCATTATTCCGCCAAATAATAATGTCGTACTCTTTTTTAAATGATGAATGCACAACATGCGGGAAATGCCATAGGATCATCATATAAAATTCCCGCCAGATAAGCTCATTCAGGAACACTCCATTCAGTTCCGCAGCGGTCATAACCAACCGGCGAATGCTGATGGTCCCAAAGCGCAGATGGACACTCAGTTTGGAAGTGCCTGAAACACCGGGGAAATCCCTGAAAAGATCGTAATTACGAATTACCTCCCGGTCAACCTCCCTGGGGGGCACTATTCTGACACCTCTGGTAAAACCAAAGGATTCCAGATCCGGCAAAGGAAATGGCGATGTTTTGATGAAATTCCCTGCCAGTTGCTCCGAAGGAAATGATTGTATTTGATGCTGTTGGAATAATTCTTTCCATTTCCTGGAATAAGGGGTGAAAACGGTGTAAGGCTTTCCGGAGTCTTTGCGCACTTCATTTTTTTCAAAGATCACCTGGTCTTTATAGGTCTTGAATGCAATATTCAGGGATTTGAGATGCTTTTCGACTGAAGTATCCCTCTCTCTGGCATAAGGTTCATAATCATGGTTCGTGTAAACGGATTTAATTGTATATTCCTGAGCCAGTTGCTGAAAAATTTCTGCCGGTTTCCCGTATTTTACATATACTGAACTCCCGTTCAGCTCCAGCTGGTTTTTCAGCCGGAAAATCTCGTCATGAATGAAGGTGATCCGGGCATCCGATGGATCTTGCAAGGTTTCGATTATATTTTCGTCAAAGATAAATACCGGCAATACCGGCAATCCATCGCGAAGTGCATGGTACAATCCTGCATTGTCCTCCAGGCGGAGGTCTCTTCTGAACCAGAATACATTGAGCATCATCAGTGGGATTTTTTGTTGAATATATCCTGCAGGGCCTTGTCCAAATTTTCAAACTGAAAAGAGAAACCCTCCTGCAGAAGCTTAGTGGGAAGGATGACCTGGCTGGCCAGGATGGTTTCGCTGGCCATTTGTCCCATAAAGACTCTTAAAAAGTATGCGGGTAACCTCAACCAAACCGGTTTTTTGAGGGTATTGCCGATAGCACGGGTAAAATCTTTCATCGAAACGGCTTGCGGTGCCACCAGGTTATAAGGCCCCTGTGCTTTTTCGTTTTCAATCAGGTGGAGAATGGCGCGCACGAGGTCTGTCAGTGCAATCCACGAGATCATTTGTTTGCCCGAACCAAGGATCGTGCCGGCATAAAACCGGAAAGGGAGCAGCATCTTTTGCAGCATACCGCCGTTTTTTGCAAGGACAATACCTGTCCTGAGATAAACCACACGCATGCCAGCCCCATGCAGCATAGAAACCGATTCTTCCCATTTTGCCACAAGACCGGCAATAAATCCGGAGCCGACTTCCCGGCTTTCATCGGCCGGGATTGAAACATGCGTGCCATAAAAGCCAATTCCACTGGCCTGGATTAGGAATGTGGGCTTTTTATCCATCTGAAGGATGGCTTCTGTAACCAGCCTTCCCGTGCTTATACGGCTATCGGATATCTTCTTTTTTCTTTTTTTCGTCCAGATACCGCTGGCAATGTTTTCCCCGGCCAGGTTAATAATTCCATCAATATCAGTAAGAATATCCGTGAGACCCCTGGATGAGCGGCCATCCCAATGTCGGATTTCTGTTGTATTACCGAGTATTTCCCGGGCTTTTTCCACATTCCTGGATGAGGCAATGACCTTATATCCAGCTGTTTCCAGTTCAGTTACGAGCGACCGGCCGATCAGTCCTGTGGCGCCTATGATTAGTATATTCATATTATTGATTATCAATATTTTGTGCTATTTTGTGATTTCGTGTTTTTGTGGCTTATTAATGTTCACAAGTTTTTAAAACACCTTCAATCTTTGTAAAATTAATAAAAACAAACCATCCTTTCCGGCAATTGGAATAGAATTGATAGCTTCGCAAAATCAAAACCGGGTATGAATGTGACCGTTTGAAAACTACCGTAACATACCGCGAAATCTGGTATATCGCTTTCCCCATCATTCTTGGAAGTGTCGCCCAGAATTTACTGAATGTAACGGATACAGCCTTTTTAGGCCGTGTCGGGACCATTGCTTTAGGGGCTGGCGCCATCGGGGGTATTTTTTATTTTTCCGCCGTAATGCTGGCATGGGGTTTCGGAGTTGGAATGCAGATCATTATTGCCAGACGCAGGGGGGAGAATAAGATGTCTGAGATCGGCCAAACCTTTCAGCACGGATTTTATTTCCAGGTGCCCCTGGCGCTGTCCCTGTTCAGTATCATGCAGTTCTTTGCAAAGGATATCCTGAAACACGTTATCGATTCCCAGGATGTTTATCTGTCAACTATTGAATTCATCCGCTTCCGGTCATATGGCGTATTTTTTGCCGGTATCAATATGCTGTTCAGGGGCTTTTATGTTGGTATCGCCAGGACCAAGGTGATCACCTACACCACTGCCATTATGGCCTCGGTTAATATCCTGCTTGACTACCTGCTGATATTCGGAAAGTTTGGGTTTCCCGAAATGGGAATTGCCGGTGCAGCCCTGGCATCGGTCATTGCCGAATTCACGGCCATGATGTTTTTCATTTTTTATACGCTGTTCAAAATCGATGGCCGGATTTTCCATCTATATACCCGCTGGCCATTTGATAAAGGTTTATATGACCGTATGATAAAGCTCTCTTTGCCGGTCATGTTTCAAAATTTTCTTTCATTAGCATCCTGGCTGGTATTTTTTCTCTTTGTCGAAAAACTGGGTGAGCAGGCACTGGCTGTTTCAAATATTATCCGAAGTTTTTATATTGTGTTGATGATCCCGATGTGGGGATTTGCCTCTGCCACCAATACCCTGGTGAGCGGATTGATCGGACAGGGCAGGGGAGAGGAAGTGCTATCCCTGGTAATGAAAATTGTGAGCATATCTTTTCTCATGGTTTTTATTCTGGTTGCGCTCGGCTTATTATTCCCAGGGTTAGCTATACGAATTTACACGAACGACCCAATATTAATGAAAGCCTCGTTGCCGGCATTTTACATCATCAGCCTGGCGGCCCTGATATTGGCTATGGCCTTCATATTTTTCAACGGGGTTTCGGGGACAGGAAAAACACAGGTGTCATTCGCCATTGAGATTGTTGTGATCGTATTATATCTTGGCTTCACTTACCTGGTGGCGGAATATTTAAGGTTGCCGGTTCATCTGGTATGGACGGCTGAACTTATATATGCCTTTTTGCTCGGATTTCTCTCCTATCTGTACCTCAGGGGAGGTCATTGGAAATCCGCGAAAGTATGAATATGAATGCGGGAAGTTGTGCAGTTTCACTTCCTCAATCTGGCGTAAACAGCCGGAGGGGTGATGGAATCATCTATCCTGGTTTCGACGATGTGCTGATAATCAAGTATAAAACGGGATAATTTTCCGTATCGTAAACCTTTCTGACGTAGAAATGTTCCCAATTCTGCAAGATTGGCCCACCCGTATTCATTGGCACAACTTTTAATACCTTCCTTTAAAATATCCTCAATCTCTGATGGATTCATGATTGTAATTTTTAAAGTTTGAATAGTAAACCGGCTTGACAAAGATACAAATTAATTTGCTAAAAGTCCAATTTTTAACAAATAAAATGACAGATTGTTCAAAAAAGATATGAAACTCAGCCGTCGGTTGAATGTTTATTCTTCCAACGACTAAAGCCGTTGGTTCCGAGTATGTTACAAACCGACGGGTTAACCCGTCGGTTTAATGCCTGGAATTCAGTCGTCGGAATAATAAAAAAAAGAAACTTTTAACTGCTCTCCCAGCCGGAAGCTTTTCCGGTGATATTCCGTGATGCCGAACTCAGATAACGCCTGCTGGTGTGCTTTGGTGGGATATCCTTTGTTATTCATCCATCCGTAATCAGGGTATTGCTTGTGGAGTTCAGCCATGTATGCATCCCGGTGCGTTTTTGCCAGGATAGAGGCCGCCGCTATACTCTGGTAAATGGAGTCTCCTTTTACAATGCACTGGTGAGGGATGGCGGGATAAGGCCGGAACCTGTTGCCATCGATTATAAGCAATTCCGGCCTAACGGTCAGTTCGTCGATGGCCCGGTGCATAGCCAGGAAAGAAGCATTGAGAATGTTAATCCTGTCGATGGTTTCATTGTCAACCAGGCTCACTGACCAGGCAATGGCCTGTTCCTCAATTACCTGCCGAAGCGCATCCCGATGCCTCGCATTTAGTTTTTTTGAGTCGTTCAAGCCGGCATGACTGAAACCCAGGGGAAGGATCACAGCGGCTGCAAACACCGGCCCCGCCAGGCACCCGCGGCCGGCCTCATCGCACCCGGCTTCCAGCAGTGAATCAGAATAGGAAGGCTTCAGCATTTATAAATGCAGATAATTGTTCAACAAAATCAATCCAAAGTATATCAGTAAAATAATCTCATGCCAGACAGGTT
>JAHYJL010000150.1 GCA_019429045.1 Bacteroidales bacterium | reverse complement strand
TTATCCAAAATCCCCAACGTAATGGATATAGACGGTATTGGTCAGTCCGCTGGATTTGATCGGTTCGCCGTAGACGAAAACTACGGGTTCACCTTTGGAGGCCCATTCGTTTTGCTGGATCATATCATCAGTGCGGCGAATGAAGTCGCTGCTGTGTTCCGGCGGCTCCATCAGCACCGGGTGGATGCCGTAGAGCAATGCCAGCCGGTTAAGGGTAGCCGGGTGAGGGCTGCAGGCAATGATGGGCCGCGGCATATCGAGCTGTGAAAGATATAAAGCCCCGCCTCCCAGTTTGGTGTAAACGAAGATCAGCCGAGCATCGATATCGTGAACGATTGACTTGACCCCAAGTGCCAGGGCAGCGCTGCGGTATTTGGATTCTTGCATGACCCGTGGAATGGGATGGCTTATCTTCTGGTTCAGGATATAGCGGTTTGTCAGCCGGGCGATCCGGCTCATGATCCTGACGGTAGAGGCGGGATAAGATCCCACGGCTGTTTCCCCGCTGAGCATCACGGCATCCACGCCGTCGAAGATGGCATTAGCTACGTCCGACACCTCCGCCCGGGTAGGGGTAGGTGAGTCGATCATGCTCTGCAGCATCTGTGTGGCAACGATGACCGGCACCCCGTGGTTATGGCAGGCATTGATGATGCGCTTCTGCAAAACCGCCACTTCAGCCACGTCCATTTCAACTCCAAGGTCGCCCCTGGCGATCATGATCCCGTCTGATTCTTCGATGATAGCATCAAGATCCTCCATGGCCTGGGGTTTTTCAATCTTACTGATTACCGGGATGAACAGGAAGTCGTCCGGTTTTTCTTTCAGATCGGCCTCCCGGTAACGGATCGGCTCAAAAGGCCTCGCTCCCAGTTCTGCCAACCTCTTTTTCAGTAAACGGACATCCCCTGCACTGCGGACAAAGCTCAGGGCCAGATAATCTATTCTCTCAGCGACTGCAAATTCAATACATTCATAGTCCCAGTCGGTCAATACGGGCACTGAGAGCCTTGTATCCGGGAGATTGATCCCCTTCTTCGAAATGATCCTGCCTCCGTCGATCACCTCACAGACAATTCTGTCGGGCAAACGTTCGGTGCAAATCAACGTAACATTCCCGTCATCGAGCATGACCCGCTGGCCTGGCATGACTTCATCAATCAACTGTGGAAGGGTGGAAGAAAAAACAATGGGTCCCTCCCATGGCAATGAAGCTTCGATATCCTCCCTGATAAATCCGACCTTCATACCGGGTTGGAGCATGATCCCATCACCGGCCACCTGCCCCACCCTGATCTTGGGCCCCGACAAATCGCCAAGCACCGCCACCGGGACACCTGTCTCATCAGAGGCCTGTCTGACATTGGCAATAAGTTCAGAAAAACCCTGAATAGTCCCATGCGAAAAATTAATCCGGAAAACCCTGACCCCCTCATGGATCAGCAGTTTGATCCTCTCCAGCCCGGCACTCGCCGGCCCCAGCGTGGCAATGATCTTTGTCAAATTCAAATCCGCCATTTCAAATCTTTAAGACATACTGCAGCATCACGCTCCGCATCGGCTCTGCCTTCAGCGGCCGGAGAGAATAGATATTGTTGGTAAAATTATTGCTCAGCAGGGAAACCTGGTGATGGTCGTTGATCCTGTAACTGGCCCTGATGTCAAATATCCACTGGCCGTTGTTATTGGTGTAAAAGTAATCCATATAAAGGATCGGCTGGACAGTTCCTCCCGCCAGCAGCGTCGTGTTTTCAAAATCTTCTATCGCTTTGTCGAGATTCATTATCTTGCTGAAATATTTGGCACTGAAGCCCAGCGAAAATGAATGCACTTCCAATTCAATATCACCTTTCAATGTATGCAGGAAACGATATTTTAAAATATTACCGGCAGGATCAACGCTCGTGGTTTCATAACTATACTCTTTTTCCCTGATATCGGTAGCATAAACATAATCAGGATCAAGTGTAACCGGTATAATATAGTTGTACCCCAACATGGTTCTGAGCGTTGATTTTTCCGCCAGGTGCGCTGCGCCTGTGACAGAAATATCTGCGCCGATGACCCTGGAATGCCCGGTATTCAGAAATTTGAACCCCGCACCTCCAAGGGTACTGAAGGTTGAGTCCCAGAATCCGAAAAGATATTCCACGGTATTGCTGTATTCCTGCTGGAAAACAGCAATATCCAGATAACCAAAATAGTTGAAAAATTTGAATCCCTGCTTGACGCCAACTTCCGCATTCCAACTTCTTTCGGGTTTCAGGTCGGGATTCTCAAAAACGCCGAAAGTGCCGACATTGGTCCGGATATATCTTTCAGCAATGGTCGGGAAACGGTAACCCTGCCCATAGGAGAGCCTTATATGTGTCTCTTTTAATAATCTCAGGTTCAGGCCTGCTCTCACAACTGGCTGAAAATCACTTTCATGCCCATTCATATTGTAATATTCAAGCCGGAGCCCGATGGAAAGTGTCAGTGTCTTGAAAAAATTGTTCTCAATCTGCCCGTAACCCGAAACATTCAGAAAACGGTTAATATCGTTGCCATCACCGGCATACATCGTGGCATTTACAAAAGAATATTGGGTAGACAACCCGCCGATGAACTCGAGCCCTTGTAAGAAGTTATAATCTCTTCTGAAATTATAATCTGCAAATACGAAAGTACTCTTCAGATCCTGATTATTGGACTGGTGATTGTTATTATAGAGAATACGGGCTTTGAGGCTGTGTTTGAAACCAACTTGGGAGTAATAGTTTATGTATGGATCCAAATTGGTGATAAACTGGTCCTGGAGAAATACTGCACCGGGGTAACCCCTGAAGAAACCGGAGGTATCATTGAGCCAGGCCAGGTTTATCGGGGCATGTTGGTACATCATATTTCCGTTTATGCCATAATTCAGTCCCTGGTATTTAGCCGAGCGTTTGCGGATATTGAAATTCAGCCGGGCCTTCTGTGTGGCCATCCGGCTGTCGTCGAAGTTATGGCTCTGGTCGTATACTGTAGAATCTGCCCTGGGCGCACCGATATAACCGTGATCGAAATACAAATTGCCTCCCAATACCAGGTCCAGGTTGTTGATCTTACGCGTATGCAGGAAATTCGCCCCTGCGATATAAGGATAATCGTCCCACCACTTCTGCGACCGGTCGCCGGGTGAAGTATAGCCTCCTGTAAAAGCCGTTATCTTTGTCACAGGCTTAATGCCGGGCATTGCAGTACGGATGTGGATCGCACCGGAAACGGCGGATGTGCCGGATAATACGGAAGAAGCCCCTTTGATCACTTCGATCTGCTCTATATTCTCCACCGGCACAAAATCCCAGTAGGGACGGCCGGCGTCGCCCGAAAGCATCGGCATGTCATCCACAAAAACAGCCACTTTACTGCCCACGCCGAAAGTAAATCCACTGCCGCCCCTGATCTGCGGCTCGCTGTCCAGTATGTTCAATCCCGGAACGTAATCGAGGATAGTCTGTATATTCTGGGTGTTTTTCGATTCGATCAGCCTGGCTTTGATGATTTCCATCGATACAGTCATCTCCTCAATGGGTTTGTCAAATTTGCCCACCTTTATTTCAACCCCTTGCAACTGGCTGACGAATGGTTCCAGTAGTATATGACGTTCCACCGTTTGGCCGGGATCGATACGAAAAGATATCGTATCCGACTTCATTCCAGTGTAAGTGATCAGAAAAGTATAGCTGCCACGTTGCAATTGCAGTGAAAAATGGCCGTTGATATTAGCGGCTGTCCCAAATGACGGATCAAGCCTCAGGATGACACTGGCACCGATCAGCGGTTCAAGCGTATTTTTATCTTTCACCGTGCCCCTGAATGTCCCATAATCCTGGGCATTCAGCGCAATGGCCGAAGCAAAAAGAAAAATAATCAGGTGTATACGCATCTCCGCTAGTGAATCATGATCTTCTGTGTACGTTTTTTATCATACCCCTGCAAAGTGGCAATGTACATCCCCCTGTTCATATGCACAGGCAAAGCTACGCGGTTACTGCTCAACTGATCCGAAATAATGATCCTTCCGGAAAGGTCAGTCAGGGTAAACCAATGGTTCAGGTAGTCAGATGCATTTGCCAGTTCAATCGTCAGGAAATGATGATGAATCCTGACAAAGGGTTCTTGCGCAACGGGATCATTTATGCCGGATGGTTCGTAAATCAGTTCCAGGTCATCCGCCAGCAACCAGCTGTCCGCAAAGGCAGAGATGCTATCACCAGAATTTATCACACAAAGCAGATATCTGGGATTTATGTCCTGAAAGTATTCGAAAGGCACAGAAAACCGGGTCCAGTTATCATAAGTTACGCCCGGTTCTGACCTGAATTGGGCCATACCTACCCAGTTGGGCAATGTCCCAAATTCAGGCATCTTTGCTTCCTTCACATGAAGGATTACTTTAAATTGACAAATATCATTATCCTGTGGGTAAAATCTGAACCAGCCGGCCAGGCTGTCGGGCCGCCATGTGAATGGTTGGTGCCATTGTAAATCTGTAGTATCGGTATAAGCATAACTGTTATCAATATTGAATTCAGCATGGAACCGGCCATTTGTGATGGCTCCGGTTGCTATTATACCAAATGCATTCACATTATATAACTTCAGTGCATAATCGCCTGTTCGGGCCTCAATGCTCTGCTCAAATGTAACCGGGGCAACAGAAGCAATATAAGGATCATCAGCGGTTTTTATCGTACTCCAGTTTACCGGTTCCTTGAGGATTGAAGTGATGTCTTCCCAGGCTTCAAATCCCGGGTTATCTATCTGCTGCCCGTAAAACAGCAACGGGAACAACAAAATAGATAGATTTAACAGTAGTAACGGTCTTCTCATAATCCTGATTTTAGTGAGTTGGTTTTCATTAAAACTGACTAATTAAGGGGTAAAATTATAAAAAATACTATTGGTTTAATTTTGTGCTTTTTTTTAGCGAAAGTTAAAAAAATCATTATTCATCCCCCTTCACCTTTTCACTTTTTCACCTTTTCACCCTTCCATCCTTCACCACAACCTGCGCCATTATCATCCCGCAGAGCATCAGCGCGCAACCGATCCACTTCCTTTCGGTCATGGTTTCCGACAGGATGATCATCCCACCGATCACGGCAAAGACTGCTTCGAGGCTCATGATAATGGCGGCGTGCGAGGGAGTGGCCTTCTTTTGCGCAACGATCTGAAGTGTGTATGCAATGCCTACGGATAAAATCCCCCCGTAAAGGATCGGGTACCTGGCATTATAAATCCATGCCAGGGTATTGGATTCAAAAAGGAAAGCACAGAAAAGGCTGAGCGCTGAACAGACGGTGTATTGCGTAATGGCCAGGCGGATGGCCGAATTCCGCGGGGCAAGCCAGCCTGTGTAGAGCACGTGGATGGCCCAGAACACGGCGCTCAGCAGGACCAGCAAATCCCCTTTGGAAATCCCGAAGTCCCCGCTGACCGACAGCAGGTAAAGCCCGATGGCACCCAGCAAAGCGCCCGACCAGAGGTTCCAGCCCGCCTTCTGGCCGCTGAAAATGCCAAAAATGGGGACCAGGATGATATACAAGCCGGTAATAAACCCTGCATTGCCGGCCGTTGTATAAACAATCCCTACCTGCTGGAAGCTGGCGCCGGCGAAGAGGATCAGGCCGAGGAGGAGGCCGTAGGCAACCGTCAGCCGTTGGCCGTTAGCCGTCAGCCGTTGGTTTCTTGCTGTCGTATCTTCCCCACTTCCCCTCTTCCCCTCCTCCCCACTTCCCCTCTTCATCCACCCCCGCATCCTAAACACGATCACCAGCGTCAACGCTCCCAGGGCAAACCGGATCCCGTTAAAGAGGAACGGCCCGATATGCTCCATTCCCATGCGTTGGGCCACAAAGGCAAAGCCCCAGATGATCGCCGTGATCAGCAGCAGCAGGTCGGAGCGGAGGGTAGATGGGCTGGGCATCAGAAATTTTGAATTTTGAATTTTGAATGAAGGGGATTGGGTTTTGAGTGTGGGGGATTTTTGATTATTCAGGTTCAAATGTATGGAATTAGTGGAATATTGAATTGTTTTGTGCGATTTTACTTGACTTTTTACTCATATATTCGTAAATTTCATCCCTGAATTTTTGCCAACGTTAACCTTAATCAAAACCAAAAAAAAATGAAAACGAAAATCTTGATTTCCAAAATGAGATTACTGACCGTGTGGTTGAATTTACCAGCATGGTTGATCATATTCCTGCCATACATGGTATCCGGGCAACCCGGGCAAAATGTCGGCATCGGCACCAGCACCCCGGGACAGAAGCTGGAGGTGAACGGGAATATCAAACTGGGAGATAACATCATGGTGGAGGGAAATGATGATTTGAAAATATACCGCAACCTGGTATCCTATGTAGTCCCTACAAACGCCGCAGGAGCTTACGTA
>JAHYJL010000149.1 GCA_019429045.1 Bacteroidales bacterium | reverse complement strand
TCCCCTCTTCCGCTCCTCCATGCCTCCATGCCCCCCTGCCCCCATGCCTCCATGCCCCCCTGCCCCCATGCCTCCATGCTTCCCAGCTCCTCTATCACATCATCGCAGCCGCTTCTGCTGACATCAAACACGTAAAGCACAATCGCTGCCTGGCTGATCTTCTCATAGGTGCGCTCGATGCCCATCGATTCGATCCGGTCGGTGGCGTGGCGCAGGCCGGCGGTGTCGATGAAACGGAAAGCGTAGTTATTGATGAGGATGGTGTCTTCGATCGTATCCCGCGTGGTGCCGGGGATCTCGGAAACGATGGCCCGCTCTTCGTTCAGGATGGCGTTCAGCAGGGTCGATTTGCCGACATTCGGCCGGCCGATGATCGCCACCGGGATGCCGGTTTTGAGGACGTTGCCGTAAGAGAAAGAGGATACGAGATGTACGATTTCCGATTTGATTTCATGTAGCAGACTGACCAGGTCGCCCCTGTCGGCAAATTCGACATCCTCCTGGCTGAAGTCGAGCTCCAGCTCGATCAGGGAGGCAAAGTCGAGCAGCCGGGTGCGCAAATCGCCGATCTTCTGCGAGAAGCCCCCGCGCATCTGCTGCAAGGCCAGGTCGTGCGACGATTTTGATTCGGCGGCCACCAGGTCGGCCACCGCTTCAGCCTGCGAAAGATCGAACTTCCAGTTCTGGAAAGCCCTGAGGGTGAACTCGCCGGGTTTTGCAAGGCGCGCCCCTTTGCTGAGCAACAGCTCGATGATCTTCTGCTGGATATAGGATGAACCGTGGCAGGAGATCTCGACGGCATGCTCACCGGTGTATGAGTTCGGTTCGCGGTAAATGCTCACCAGCACTTCGTCCAGGATTTCCTCCCCGTCCCGGATCTCCCCGAAATGGATCGTGTGCGTGGCAACTTGCGTGATTCTCAGGCCTTTCTTCCTGGGAGAGAAGATCTCTTCGCAGGTGGTCAATGCCCCGGGCCCTGAAACCCGGATAACGGCAATGGCCCCATGGCCGGGCGGCGTGGCAATGGCGCAGATGGTATCAGGGAGGTATGAATTTTCCATGATCTTAAGTGTAAGCATCACAAAGTTAAGGAAAACATACGGTAATGTCCATTTTTCCTTATTTTTGCGTAACTCAGAACTCAGAACTCAAAACTCAAAACTCACAATATGAGCGTTTTGGTCAACAAGCACTCCCGCGTCCTGGTGCAGGGATTTACCGGTAAAGAGGGAACTTTTCACGCCAGCCAGATGATCGAATACGGCACGAATGTCATTGGCGGGGTCACGCCGGGGAAAGGAGGGACCTTTCACCTGGGGAAACCGGTTTTCGATACAGTGAGTTCGGCGGTGGAAAAGGAGGAGGCGAACGTCTCCATTATCTTCGTGCCCCCGGCTTTTGCTGCGGATGCCATCATGGAAGCGGCCGATGCCGGCATCAAAGTCATCGTTTGCATTACGGAAGGTATCCCGGTGAAGGACATGATCATCGTGAAAGACTACCTGCAGTGCCGGAATTCGCGCCTGGTGGGGCCCAACTGCCCGGGCGTCATCACCCCGGGAGAGGCCAAGGTGGGCATCATGCCCGGTTTTATTCATACCCCAGGCCCTATTGGCCTTGTTTCGCGCTCAGGGACTCTCACTTACGAAGCGGTGGATCAGTTGACCAAGATTGGGCTCGGGCAAACCACCGCCATTGGCATCGGTGGGGATCCGATCATAGGCACAACGACGCTTGATTCAGTACGGCTCTTTACCAAAGACCCTGATACGGAAGGGATTGTGATGATCGGCGAGATCGGCGGGCCGATGGAAGCAGAGGCAGCCCTGTGGCTGAAGGAAAACGGCACCAAACCGGTGGTTGCCTTCATCGCCGGCGCCACCGCACCCAAAGGCCGCACCATGGGCCATGCCGGCGCCATCATCGGCGGAAAAGAAGACACCGCCGAAGCGAAAAAAGCTATACTCCGTGAATGTGGCATCCACGTAGTGGATTCTCCTGCAGATATTGGCAAGCGGATGAAAGAAGTCCTCCAATAGTTCAAAGGGCAAAGGGCAAAGTTCAAAGTTGAGTTAATTAGTTAACAGTTGTGGGTTTATTTAATAACCACTAAGGCACTTAGAACACTGAGAAGCACTTAGGAATTCTGATAGAAAGCAATCTTCTCATTTAACCCATCTTAGTGATCCTAAGTGGCCTTAGTGTCTAAGTGGTAAAAACAACTAATAACTTTAATACTTAAAAACTCAACTTTGAACTTTGCCCTTTGAACTTTGAACTAGAATTTAGTAATCCACGCTTCCTCAAACTCCTTTCCCATCCTTTTTTTAGCGCTTTGCGCCTCCTGCTGGGTGCCATGATCGGAAAGCGAGATCCGGAAAGTATTTTCCTTTACAATGACCTTCGCCTGGTAAAAGCCGTCTTCCCTGTATTTTTCAAGCAATTTCCGGGCATCGGGCAGGTTGGTGTAACTGCCGAATATCACATAGTACCTGCCGGTCGGACTCGTAACAATGTCTTTTTCAGTATCTTTGGCCGGTAGTGGAAAATCATCCGCTCCCTCTGCCGCCGCACAGATCGTCGGTTCCGCCTCGTCATCCAGCGCCTCGCCCAGCCAGACACAGGCATATCCCTTGAACATGCCAACCCCCATCGCTTTCCAGCTGAAAAAGCTCCACTTCTTCTCGTTCAGCAGCACCTCCCGGGCCTGGCTGATGGATGACCAGAAGCGGAATACGGTATCAGGATGCAGCGCTTCGCTGTCCCAGTAAACCAGTTCATGCCCTTCCCCCTGGTATTGCGTCAACTCTTTGGGCTTGTTCAGGATGCAGTTGGGGTTCGGGGTGTATTTCGAGTGACAGCAATCGGTCCACGGCCCTTTGTTGGACCACGAGTTAAGACTGCAGAAAGATGTGTCGGGGTTGTTCAGGTAGAGGTCACGGGTATGGATCTTGGCTACGTAACTCAATGATTTTGATATAGGTATGACCGGCAGCCCCTGCTTTGCCCGGAATTCGTTGACCAGTGAATACAACCGGTATTCATCCCTGGTGAGGCAGATATCGGGAACCTGGCCGTGAGACCATTTGCCGGCGAAGATGAGAATGAATATTACAATAATGATATACCTCGGCATGGCAGGAATGATTTAATTGCAAATCTCGGAAATATTTGTGTAACGGCAAAGAAGATAGTTACCGCTTCACCACCTTCCCCACACTCACACCATCATCATCCACCACCCTCACAAAATACACCCCAGTATTCAACCCCGACAAATCCACCACCGTGTTTTGTTCCGTTATCTGGCGCGATAGCTTTGCCTGACCGTTATGTTAAAGATATATTTCCCTGATGAAAGTCAAGGGTTTTTCGCGCGATAGGGTTCAGGGCAAATCAATATGTTGGAAATATTTAATAAGCCACTAAAGCACAAAGTCACCAAATATCACAAAACCTTGGTAATCAAAAATATAATTCTTTAGTGTAATTTTGTGTTTTTGTGATTTAGTGGCAAGAAAAAGTCTGCTGTCAGATGTCTATGCTGTCACTGTGATCCTTCTAAATATTCCTTGACTTTTGCCCATACGTAAACCCTTCCTCGGCTGCTTTTGAGCTGCTTTTCCCGAGCCATGGCGTCGGCTTTCAAATCAAAATTTTCTGAATGAACCACCACCCATGGCTGATATTTGGCTGTCCAACCTGAATTCTTGGGATGATTGTGAGAAATAAGCCTTTGTTCCATATCGGAGGTGTGGCCGATATAAATCTTGTGATTGGAATTAGAATATATAGCGTAGACAGTATACATAAAATAAAAAAAAGCCCTGAACCTGGAATTGGTTGGGGCTTTAAACATGTAGCGAGGACGAGAATTGAACTCGTGACCTTCGGGTTATGAATCCGACGCTCTAACCACCTGAGCTACCTCGCCAAAAAAAGAACTAATATATTTTAGAGAATTGAACCCGTGTCCGCCATTTGGCGGATATGAATCCGACGCTCTAACCACCTGAGCTACCTCGCCTTTGAGGGGTGCAAAACTACGCTTTTTTTCGTTTTGGGGAAAGGATTGCCCGAATTTTTAATTTCTTAACAAAATAATTCATGGAAGTGTGAAAAATTATTTTAACATTGCGCTGTGATCTTAACTACATGAAAAATAAGGTCGTAATCATTACCGGCGCCTCTTCGGGGATCGGAAAAGCGCTCGCCCGCGAAATGGCTTCGCGGGGGGCCAAAGTCGTCCTCGCCGCCCGCTCGGCGAATGTGCTTATGGAACTGGAAGAGGAATTGAAACGGCATAACCCCGATGTGGTGGCCGTCCCGGCCGATGTGAGCAATGAGCAGGATTGCCGCCGCCTGGTCGATGAGACGGCAGAACGCTTCGGCAGGATCGATATTCTGATCAATAACGCCGGCATCTCCATGCGCGCCCTGTTCGAAAATACCGACCTGAACGTGATCCGCAGCCTGATGGATGTGAACTTCTGGGGAACGGTCTATTGCACCAAGTACGCCCTGCCTTACCTGCTGGAATCGAAGGGATCCGTCGTGGGCGTCTCTTCGATTGCCGGCTTCAAAGGCTTGCCGGGCCGGACGGGCTATTCCGCCTCCAAATTCGCCATGCAGGGCTTCCTCGAAACGTTGCGGATCGAAAATATGAAAAAGGGCCTGCATGTCCTGATCGCCTGCCCGGGCTTCACCGCTTCCAATATCCGGAATACGGCCCTGGCAGCCGATGGCTCGCAGCAGGGCGAATCGCCCCGCGAAGAGGATAAGATGATGCAGCCGGAACAGGTGGCGGTCAAAATCGCAGACGCCATCGAAAAACGCCGAAAACTGCTGGTTATGACAACCCAGGGCAAACTGACCGTCCTGCTGAATAAGTTTTTCCCGTTCATGATGGATAAAATCGTGTATAAACACATGGCAAAAGAACCTGATTCACCATTTAAATGAAAAAGATAAATATGAAATTGACACTTGACATTGTTCCCAAAGCGGGACTGGGTGAGATCCACTTCGGTGATACCTCCGAAAAAGTCATCACATTGCTCGGACAGCCTGAGGATGTCGAAAACATCGAAGATTCGGACGGCTTCAATACCGTGGTCCTGTACTACTGGGAATCGGGCCTCACCGTTTTCTTCGAAGGCCGTGAGAAATCGGTCGTCTCCTGCCTGGAAACCGAAAACCCCGATGCGGTGATGTTCGGCAAAACCATCTTCGCCACGACACAGGAAGACATCATCGCCCTGATGACGGAGAAAGGCTACGAAGTGGCCGAGATCGAGATGGAAACCACCGGCGAACGCCGCGTCTCTTACGACGACGCCATGATCGATTTCTTCTTTCTCGACGGCGACCTCGTCGCGGTAAACTGGGGTGTGCTGGTGAATGAGAAAGGGGAGATCGAGGAGTTATAGGTTTAAGGTTTAAGTGTTGAGGTTTAAGTTTATGTATTATATTGATAACCAACGGGTTTACCCGTTGGTTAAAAAGTCCCCAACTAAAACCTCAAAACTTAAAACTCAACACTTCCCCCTTGGGTGATAATCCAGTATATTTCTCCGCAGATACTCCCTGTCAAGGTGCGTATAGATCTCAGTGGTGGTGATGGATGCATGGCCGAGCATTTCCTGCACGGCGCGCAGGTCGGCGCCGCCTTCGATCAGGTGGGTGGCAAAGGAATGGCGCAGGGTGTGCGGACTGATCGTTTTCCGGATGCCTGCCTTCTCCGCCAGGCTTTTGATGATGTAGAACACCATCACCCTTGTCAGCTTTTTGCCCCGGCTACTCAGGAATACGAAATCTTCCTGCCCTTTCAGGATCCGGACATGGACACGCACCTGCCGCAGGTAGGTCCGGAGCTGTTGCAGGGCGCTGTCGCCCACCGGCACCAGCCGCTGCTTGTTGCCCTTGCCGATCACGGAGATGAAGCCGTCGTTGAACCGGATTTCGGAGATTTTCAGGTTGACCAGCTCGCTGACCCGCAATCCACAGCCATACAGCACCTCCAGCATGGCCTTGTTCCGCTCCCCTTCAGGGCTGCTCAGGTCAATGGCTGCAAAGAGTTTTTCCACCTCGTCCACCCCTAGGGTGTCGGGCAAAGCCCTGCCCAGCCTGGGTGATTCCAGCAGCTCCGCCGGGTTGGCGCGGATCACGTCCTCCAGCAATAAATATTTGAAAAAGGTCCGCAATCCCGATATGATCCGGGCCTGCGACCGGGCACTCATCCCTTCCTGGTTAAGCCACTTCACAAAATCTTGAAGATGATTGAGTTTTATGTCGGAGGGAGATAAACCGGGTTGATGCTCTTCCAGGTAACGGACCAGCTTTTCGACATCGCGCCGGTAAGCTTCCAGGGAATTGTCCGACAGCCCCTTCTCAAGCCTCAAAAAGGCCGTGTAACCCCTGATGTATATGGCCCAGCTCAATCGACGGTGAAATTTTGATAAAGGTATAGGTTATTTTGAATTATTGTCCTATCTTTGCAGCCCAAAA
>JAHYJL010000148.1 GCA_019429045.1 Bacteroidales bacterium | reverse complement strand
CCTGTCAGCCAGTATATTGCAGCCTGGTTTTCGGGGATGTCTGCCGGGGCTGTCCACATATGGCATGAAATATTCTGGTGGGCTCATATCCTGCTGATCTTCATATTCGCCAACATCCTCCCCTATTCCAAGCATTTCCATGTATTCATGTCGGTGCCGAATGTGTTCTTAAGCCGCCTCGAGCCGCTGGGCTATCTGCCCAACATGCCGCAGGTGACCGAAGAGGTGAAGCGGATGATGGACCCCAACCTGGCCTTTGACGCGCAGGCGGAAGGGGAGACGGCCGTGATCAGCCGCTTCGGGGTGATGGACGTGGAAGACATAACCTGGAAAAACTACCTCGACGCGCTGGCCTGCACCGAGTGCGGCCGTTGCACCGAGGTCTGCCCGGCCAGCATCACCGGGAAAAAGCTCTCCCCGCGCAAGATCATCATGGACGTGAGGGCCCGGATGAAGGAGAAAGGACCGGGGTTGGTGAAAGATATAGCCTATGCCGACGGAAAAGCGCTGCTGCGCGACTACGTCACCGAAGAGGAGCTCTGGGCCTGCACCACCTGCAACGCCTGCGCCCGCGAATGCCCGGTGAACATCAACCACCCGTCGCTGATCGTCGACATGCGCCGCTACCTCGTCATGGAAGAAGCCAAAGGCCCGGGGGGGCTCAACGCCATCTTCACCAATATCGAGAACAACGGCGCGCCGTGGCAGTTTTCGCCGGAAGACAGGATGAAGTGGGCGGAGGGGATTTTTATTAATGCTTAATGTTTAATGCTTAATGAGTAATGAGTAATGTTTTAATGAGTAATTATTAATGCCTAATTATTAATGAGTTAGGGTTTTATAAAAAATTTATTTCAAGTTGAGCAGGTATATATGACAGAAAACGCGGATTAACAGATATATAACTTTAAAATCCGCGATTATGAAAAAAAATATTATTGTTGAGAAATCTTATCATTTCGCATTGGAAATGACTAGGGTTAGTAAAAAATTGAAAGATAAAAAGGAATTTCACCTTTCAAGCCAGCTTATGAGATCATCAACCAGCATCGGGGCCAATGTCAGGGAAGCAACAGCTGCTCAAACCAAAAGAGATTTTATTGCCAAAATGTCAATTGCTTCAAAAGAAGCACGCGAAGCAAATTACTGGATTCAATTACTTAAGGATAGTAAAATACTTGAAATTGACTATACGGATCATATCAAGGAAAGCGAAGAAATCGTCAAAATACTCACCGCAATTTTAAAAACAGCAAAATCAAAATAAATCAGATACTTAAAATCATTAAACATTATTCATTATTCATTCAGCATTAACTCATTAAGCATTACTAATTAAACATTAAACATTAAGCATTAAACTCATTATGGAAAAAACCAAACTCTCCATCCCGATAATGTCAGATGTTTTCGCCCGCGGAGAACGTCCCGAATACCTCTTCTGGGTCGGTTCTGCCGGAGCATTTGACGACAGATATAAAAAGGTAACGCGGGAGTTTGTCAAGATCCTCACGCATTTCAACGTGAGCTATGCCGTGCTGGGCACCGAAGAGAGCGATTCAGGCGACATCGCCCGCCGGGCCGGCAACGAAATGCTGTTCCAGATGCAGGCACTGATGAACATCGAACTGTTCAAAATGTACGAGGTCAAAAAGATCCTCACCTGCTGCCCGCATGATTACAATACGTTTAAGAATGAATACCCGGAGCTCGGCGGGGAATTTGAGGTGGTGCATCACAGTGAGTTCCTGGCGACCCTCACCCCCTCCCTGACTCCCTCCCCCAATTGGGGGAGGGACGGGGTGGGGGCTGTCACTTTTCACGACCCCTGCTATCTCGGCCGGGCCAATGGTATCTACGACGCGCCGCGCAAGGTACTCTCCGCCATCTACCCCTCGCTGATCGAAATGAAACGGTCGAAGAGCTTCGCCCTGTGTTGCGGCGCCGGGGGTGGACAGATGTTCAAAGAGGCCGAGCCGGGCGATAAAGAAGTCTTCATCGAACGGATCGAAGAGGTGATCGCCTCGGGCGCAAACGTGGTGGCCACTGCCTGCCCCTTCTGCATGGTCATGATGACCGACGGGATCAAATACAAGAACAAGGAAGAGGAGATGAAATGCTATGACATCGCCGAACTGGTGAGTATGGCAATGGGGCTTTGAGACGAATTGTAACCCGGAAGCATTATATTTGTTGGCTGTAAACTAAAAATATGAGCCTGGAAACCAAAAAACTGCAGGAAAAGATCGCTGAGCTGGAGGCCTTGCTGGAGAAGCGAACGAAGGAGCTGTCAATAGAGCTGACCGATAACGTTATTTTCAAATCTGACCTTGACAAGAAAACCATCGATCTCAACCAGCGGATCAGGGAACTGAAAGCGGTGCAGCACATCTCGACCCTGAGCGACAGCGCCAACCTGCCGCTTGAAGATTTCTACGCTTACGTGCTGAAGGTGATCGTCTCAGGCCTGCGCTACCCTCATATCGCCTGTGCGGAGCTGCAACTGGGGGAGAAACATTTCACCACGGACAAATTCAGCAAAAGCCCCTGGAAAATCGGCCGTGCCCTGGCCGACCAGAAAAAGATGTTCGGCTACCTTACGGTATATTACCTGGAAGAGCTGCCCGAGGCCGATAACGGGCCGTTCACCAAAGAAGAGCAGGACCTCATCGTGGTGATGACCCGCTACCTGAGCCATATCACCCGGCGGAAACAATTCGAAAAAGAAAGCCGGATGGTCAACACGGTCATATCCCAGAGTTCCTCGGCCATCATCATCACCGACGCAGCAGGAGTGACACAGTACCTGAACAATGCCTTCACCTGGTGCATGGGCTTTACGCAGAAAGAAATGGAGGGTAACCCGGCTGTACGGTTCATGGACTGCCTGGTCAAAGATGAAGAAAACCTGAAAATAATCGATGAGCTGGTAAAAACCAATAAAGCCGGCAACCAGTGGCATGGAGAAATCAGGGTGAAGAGGAAAGATGACAAGGTGATCTGGATCAGCGCGGTCGCATTTCCGCTGTTCGATAATCAAAATCTTAAAAGCTTTGCGGCGATCTTCAGGGATGTCACGGAACAGAAAACCCGGGAGGCTTTGATCGATATCATGAACCAGATCGACTCCCTCAGCAACATTACCGCCTCACTGGATGATTCTCTGAAGATCGCTTTCCATTATTTAAGGCAAATCGACTGGATCGATGCCATCGGTATCTATCTGTTCGATGACGACCGGAAATATCTCAGGCTGAAGATGGCAGAAGGACTGTCGGACGAATTCCTGCAACTTGTCGGATCTTACGCAGTTGAAGAAGCGCCCGCCCAGATAGTCATACAGGGCAAAGTAATATATGCCGGGGAAGAAGTGCTACTGGAAACGATTTATAAAAATACCATTAAGGAAGGTTTGACCATGACAGCCAGCATCCCGCTGATATACCGGGACGAGGTCATTGGATGCCTCAACCTCGCATCGAGACATTACACCGGCATCAACTCCCTCAACCAGCAAGTCATCGAATCCATCGCCTCCCGCCTGGCCACCCTGATCACACTGGTAAAAACAAGGAAGCAACTGAGGCAAACCAATGAGGAGCTCTTACTCACCATTAAGAAAATATCGGAAAACCAGCAGCTCCTCATCCAGAAATCCAAGCTCGAGTCGCTCGGGGAGCTTTCCGCCGGCATGGCCCACGAGATCAACCAGCCGCTGTCGGTCATTTCGCTGGTGACCGAAAATATGGAGCTGCAACTGACAAAAGACAAGGTCAGTAAGGATTACATGCAAAAGAAGATATCATCCATCAATGAAAATATCCATAAGATCAGGGAACTGATCGACCATGTCAGGATCTTTTCCCGCGACCAGGGAAGCATTTTGTTCGAAAAGGTGGATGTGAACCAAGCGATCCAAAGCGCCCTTTCCCTGGTCAGCGCACAATTATCACATCATAATATCACGGTCACGAGAGAGCTTGGAGACAACCTTGGGTATACCCTCGGCAACCCCTCCCGGCTGGAACAGGTCATCTTCAATCTCATCTCCAATGCACGGGATGCGCTCGATGAAAATGAGAAGCTTAAAGTGTTTGATATGCCCGAAAAGGAGATCGTCGTCTCCACCACCCATGTCAATAATAATATCATTATCAGGATCAGGGATAACGGTACGGGAATTTCCCCTGAAAAATTCAGCCAGGTCTTCAACCCGTTTTTTACCACCAAAGAAGCAGGCAAAGGCACCGGACTGGGGCTATCCATTGTTTACGGGATAATCAATGAAATGAAGGGTGATATAAAAATCGAATCGGAACTGAACCAATTCACCGAAGTGACCGTGTCGCTGCCCAGGTATTCCGGTGCAAAGAAAAAATAGCTGTTGCTATTTTGATATTGTTGTTTAACTTAGCATCCTTTAATCCAGTAAAATAAGATCATGGAAAACATGAAAGTGTTAGTGCTGGACGATGAGGCGGGCATCCGGGAGGAGATTGACGAATTTCTATCTTCCAGGAATCTGGAAATTCAACATGCTGCCAGTCCATCCGAGGCTTTCCGGGTTCTTTCCTCCACACGTGTTGACATTGCCATTCTTGACATCCGCCTTCCCGGGATGAGCGGCCTGGAGGTGCTCCGCCGCGTGAAGCGCCAGTACCCCGACACCGAAGTGATCATGATGAGCGGCCACGGTGACATGGACAGCGTGATCGATGCCCTGCGTTCGGGCGCCATCGACTATTTCAAAAAGCCGTTCCGGTTAAGCGATATGCTGGTGGCCATTGAAAACACGGCAAAATTCATTTCCGTTCACCGCCTGCTGCAGACGGACAACCTGAACCAGGTGTTGCCCGGTGCATTCAGCGCTGACGGTTCTTCGGCCCTCTTCGCCATCAGCCCGGCCATGAAACATGTCATCGCCCAGATGCACCAGGTAGCCAGGGCCAGTGACACCACGGTGCTGATCACCAGCGAGAGCGGCACCGGCAAGGAGCTCATTGCCAAGGGGATCCATCACCTGAGCGACCGCAATAAAGGTCCCTTCCATGCTGTAAATTGTTCATCGGTGCCAGAAGAGCTCTTTGAAAGCGAGTTTTTCGGCTACAAAAAGGGCGCTTTTACGGGGGCCTTTGCCGACAAGCCCGGCTGGTTCGAGGCGGCCAATGGCGGTGTCCTTTTCCTGGATGAGATCGGCGACCTGAAACCCACGTTGCAGTCCAAACTGCTCCGGGTGCTCGACGAACGCCGTGTCACGCGGCTCGGCACCACCCATTCCCGTCCGGTGAACGTCCGCCTCATAGCCGCCACCAACCAGGACATCGAGAAGCTCCAGGCAGAAGGGCGCTTCCGCAGCGACCTCTACCACCGCCTGAACGCCTTCGTCATCCACGTCCCGACCCTGCGCGAGAGAAGAGAAGCCATCCCCGTCTTAGCCGCCCATTTCCTGAAATATTACGCCGAAAAGCTCGGCCGGAAGATCGCCAAAATCGATAAAGAGGTGCTGGATATGCTGCACCAGTATGATTTCCCCGGCAATGTGCGCGAACTAAGGCACATGATAGAGCGGGCCGTGATCATTTGCAACTGCAGCCATCTGCACGCCGGCCATTTCGAACACCTGAAGATGAAGATAAGCAAGGCCGCCGCCTGCGAGAACCAGTCCCAATCCACCAGCAATACCCTCGGCGAGATCGAAAAGGAAACGATCCTCAACGCCCTCAAGCAGGCCGGCCATAACAAATCCCAGGCCGCCCGCCTCCTCAACATCTCCCGCCAGGCCCTCGACCGCCGCATGGCGAAGTTCGGGATCGGACCTGTAGGACTGTAAGACGGTAGGACGGTAGGACTGTAAGACGGTAGGACGGTAGGACGGTAGGACTGTTGCTGCCCGCCCTGCCCGCTATTGTAGCCTGAATCTGCCCGATTCCGGGCAACCCACCCCCTTCTTCCATCGACCATCGACCATCGACCATCGACCATCGACCTCATTATCTGCATCTTACCTCCCCCGGCACGATAATTGAGAAGGGTAGGTTCCCTGCTAATGCCCATTTACCTAAACCCAAAATCTTGAAAAGACAGGTGCTTTTCATCGGCTTCGATTCCCCCAAATGCGACGAGATCCGTGATTACGCTGAGCAGCTCAGCGCGGCGCCTTTTTTTGTCAGCTCCACCGACCAGGCCATCCGGGCGCTCGACGAGCACCGGTTCATCTCAGTGGTACTCAACATGCAAAAGCTTTCCGACGCTGCCATCCTGCGCTATATCAACATACACAAACCCGAAATCAAAGTGCTCATCACCACCAGTGAGGAGTTCGACAATATCATCAACGTATTCAGCAACGGCCACTTCAAAGTGGTTAAAAACCCGCTCCGCCTGGGAGAACTGGAGGAAGCGATGTAGGACGGTAGGACGGTAGGACGGTAGGACGGTAGGACGGTAGGACGGTAGGACGGTAGGACGGTAGGACGGTAAGACTGTAAGACTGTAGGACGGTAGGAATGAACCAAGAACAATAAACACGAAACAACAAACACGAAACAACAAACACGAAACAACAAACACGAAACACGAAACACGAAACCAGAAACCAGAAACTATAAACAAACCTAAAAACCAAAAACT
>JAHYJL010000147.1 GCA_019429045.1 Bacteroidales bacterium | reverse complement strand
ATCAAATATTTTCAAATACCGGGGTTCTGGTAAGTAATTTCTGGGATTTCCTTTATTACATGAAATATTTTTCAAATAAGCCAATTATAAAGCCTTTAAATTTTAGTAGTTTTTAAACTGAACTCATATATTAATCCGGAAAAATGAAAAATATACCCGGCTGTTGGGAAGTTTTGAGTTTTGAGTTTTGAGTTTTGAGTTTTGAGTTTTGAGTTTTGAGTTCCGGGTTCCGGGTTCCGGGTTCCGGGTTTAAGGAACCAAGAACCAAAAACCAGGAACCAAGAACCAAGAACCAAGAACCAGGAACCAAGAACCAGGAACCAAGAACCAAGAACCAATGACTGCCGATCCCTCGCTACGCTCGGGATAGGCCGCCGACCTGTAACATTACCTCCCCTTATCCGTCTTATGCATACATTTGGGGTCCAAACAGAGGCTGCATGACCGTCAGTGAATACAACCAATGCGTAGATAACCATGCGGATGGCGTGTACCGGTTCATCCTCAAAAACCTGCGGGATGAAGCGGCGGCAATGGATATCGTCCAGGATGCCTTTGAAAAAATGTGGCTGAAGTTCCGGGAGATCAGCTTCGGGAAAGCGAAATCGTACCTGTTCACCACGGCCTACCACCGCATGATCGACCATATCCGCAAGGAAAAAAGAATGGGCAGGCTGGAACAAGGGTTCGATCTGGGGGATTATTCCGGGATAACGCCGCATGACCTGAAAGGGATACTCGACGAAGCGCTGGGGCGGCTGCCCGAAATCCAGCGGTCGGTAGTGATGCTCCGCGACTATGAAGGGTATTCGTACGAAGAGATCGGGCAGATCACCGGGCTGAATGAATCGCAGGTGAAGGTTTATATCTTCCGGGCGCGGTCGGCACTGAAAAATTATCTCGTTAGCGTGGAAAACGTCATTTGAAATGAATATCAGCAGAGAAAACATCGAACAGTATCTCCTCGACTACGCCGAAGGCAGGCTCTCCCCCGCCCGGGCCGGCGAGCTGCTGGCTTTCCTCAGCGCCAACCCCGACCTGATGCCCCTGCTGGAACAGTTCGACCCGGAGGCTATCCTGCCAATTGACACAATCGCCTTTCCCGGCAAAGAAAACCTGAAAAAAGACATCCGGCTCACGGCCGATGCGGCCATCACTTTCCCCGCTAAGGACAGGCTCCGCAAGAAAGCCCCACTGCTGCCGCTCAGGCGCCTGGCATGGAGCATCTCCGCCGCCGCCGCTGTCGTCCTGCTTTTCATCGCCATCCGGTTTTTTACCGGACCGCCGGTGAATGATCCGGTCATCCGCTCCGGGATGGAGTCCCTTTCAGGGGAAAGCCAAACAGAAGAAAATCAGCAAATTGAAACACGAAACACCAAACACCAAACACGAAACACCAAACACGAAACACCAAACACGAAACACCAAACACGAAACACCAAACAGTCCCTCGCTGCTACCATAACCGGGACTCCATCCCTTTCGCGGATCGAAACCCGCAGCGCCAACCCGCTGATCACCTATCAAGCTAATGCCTTTGCAGATTTCAGCCCGGAGGAAAAAGCGCTCTCCCATCTCTCCGCCTTCACCACGAAAGATCAGCCGTTGATCGCCCGCGTGGCATCCGGCATTGTACAACAGATGGGCAACCAGGTCAGGGAAATACTGCCGGCAAACGGCATTCCGAAGCCGAAGTTTGATCTCTGGTCGGTGGCCAAAGCGGGCGTGAAAGGCTATAACAGCATGACAGACAGGGAGCTGGAACTGCTGGTGGAAAAGGACGACGAAGGAAATTTGATCTATTATGCGCTCAAGGAAAATGACCAGGTGATCCTTAAAAAAGCGCCCGGCCGGGAATAAACCGCTGTACTGACTGTAACATTTCCCCCGCTGCTGCGTCACATCCAAAAAACGGCTTAAAACTTCAATACAATGAAAACAGGAATGATTAAAAGGTATTTCTTCACAACACTGATTACCTTCATCTTTATGGGTTATCTGACGCCGGCCGCCGGGCAGGACGATGTCGTACGCGAAACCAGGGAATTGCCGGCTTTCAACCAGATCGATATCGGGGGGGCCTTTGAAGCGGCCGTCACCTTCGGGGAACCGCAAAAAGTAGAGGTTGAGGCAACAAAGAAAGTGATCGGCGATATCACCACCACGGTCAGCGACGGTAAATTCACCGCGTCTGCCAAGGGGATCAGGAGCCGGACACCAATGCGGCTCTATATCACCGTTCCGGAACTGAACAAGATCTCTGTTTCCGGCGCCGCCGGGCTGGAGGGTACCAATACACTGGCGGCCGAAATGCTCGATATCAACGCTTCAGGCGCAGCGGACGCGAAGTTATCGCTGGACGTTCAAACACTCCGCACCCAGGTCTCGGGCGCCTCCACCCTCACCCTTTCGGGCAAAGCCAATAACCATAGCACCAATGTCAGCGGCGCAGCTACGCTCAAGGCCGGCAATCTGACTACCGGCAATACCGATGCAAACGTCAGCGGCGCCGCCACCGCCCGCGTGACCGCCGATCAGCTTACCGGTAAAACAAGCGGCGCAGGTGAGATCAAATCGGATACTCCCCTGTCGGTTGCCGACGAAACAGAAACAAAGAAAAGCAGTAGAAAAGAACGCAAATTCAACGGGCACTGGGCCGGGGTCGACATCGGTTTCAACGGGTACGTCAATCCCGATTTCAATATGAATTTCCCCAGGGAATATGAGTACATGGATCTCAGGATGGAAAAATCAATCGCGGTGAACCTCAATTTCCTGGAACAGAACATCCCCTTCACAAAGAACCAGAAGTTCGGCATGGTGACCGGCCTGGGGTTATCCTTCAATGATTACCGATTCCTGCACCCGACAAGGCTCAGTATGGATTGCCCCGTGCTGGAAGGTTACCTCGACGAAGGCATCAGTATCCACAAATCAAAGCTCTCGGTCATGTACCTGACACTGCCCGTGTTGCTCGAATTCCAGACCGCACCCATCTATCAAAAGAACGGATTCCATATCAACACCGGAATTGTCATCGGCGCCAGGCTATCGTCGCATACCAAGAAATATTACAATGAGCTCAACAAGGAATTCGATGTAACACAATACAGCCCCGAAACCGGGCTGTACGATGTAGTCTATACCGCCATCTCTCCCGAATCGCCCAAAGCCCATGTTTATGGTGACTGGTTCCTGCAGCCGTTCAAATTCGACGCCTCCGTCCGGATAGGCTGGAACTTCTTCAACTTATGGGCAAACTACTCGCTGAACACCATGTTCCGCAAAGACAAAGGCCCTGAGCTCTACCCGTGGTCGGCGGGGATTACGCTGGTGTGTTTCTGAGTTCTGAGTTCTGAGTTCTGAGTTTTGAGTTCTGAGTGATGAGTGATGAGTTCTGAGTTTTGAGTTCTGAGTTTTGAGTTCTGAGTTTTGAGTTCTGAGTTTTGAGTTCTGAGTTTTGAGTGTTAGGTTTAGTGATTGAGATTCGGGATATTTATTTATTTTTACGCCGCTAAAAAAAACAATTAGTTCCTAAACCAGGAACCAGGAACCCGAAACCCGAAACTCAAAACTCAAAACTCAAAAAGTCATGTCCGGTCATAATAAATGGTCAACGATCAAGCACAAGAAGGGGGCGGCGGATGCCAAGCGCTCGAAGATTTTTTCCAAGATTGTCAAGGAGATTCAGGTAGCGGTGAAAGAGAGCGGCGCCGATCCCGACGGCAACCCGCGGCTCCGGCTGGTGATCCAGAACGCCAAAGGGGTCAGCATGCCGAAAGACAACATCGAGCGTGCCATCAAAGGCAGCAAAGACAAGGATGCCAGCAGCTTTCTCGAGCTGACCTATGAGGGCTATCTGCCCAACGCCGTCGCCGTTTTCATCGAGTGCACCACCGACAACCAGCAGCGTACAGTGAGCAACATCCGCTCTGTTTTCAACAAATTCAACGGGAACCTGGGGACCAACGGCTCGCTGAGCTTCCTGTTCGACCGCAAGGGGGTTTTTTCCATCCCCAATACCAACTACAACGCGGATGAGCACGAGCTGGAGCTGATCGATGCCGGCGCCGAGGAGATCGACCACGAAGATGAATATATCACAGTGACAACCGCCATGGAGGATTTCGGGCAGATGCAGAAAAAACTGGAGGAACTGGGCATCGTCGCCGAAAATGCCGGGCTGCAGCGGATACCAAGGGATTACGTGAAACTCGGCCGGGAAGAAACACTCAAGATCATGAAGGTGATGGAGGTTTTTGAAGATGATGATGACGTGCAGAATGTTTATCATAATCTCGATATTCCCGACGATCTGATCGATGAGATGTAAAACGGGTCATCCTTTTTTCAGGCTGTCATATCCTTTTATTATCATGATGGCGCTGCTGTTTGCAGCCCATCTCCCCTTCCTGCAGGCAGATCCCGATATCCACATTTCTTTCAGCCGCGGCCCGTTCACCGACGAGGGACTGAATACCATACAGGTCCGCAACTGGGTCAACCACGGCCAGCTTAATCTGGCAGAATGTGATAACCTGCTGAAAACACCCCTGCTCGGGTTCCCGCTGGCCCTGATCTATAAGCTCTTTGGCGCGACCCTGACCGTGTCCAGGCTGCACGTGATGATCCTGGTACTGATCGCGCTCATCATTTTAGGTTCCGACCCAAAAAACCGCGGCATTGTGTTGATCCTCATCCCTGTCACATTTCTGCAATACCAGGTATTCCAGTTTACCCACTTCACGCTGGCCGAAATACTCTCCTCCGCCGCAGTCCTGCTCGCGATACATTTCCTCTCCCGCTCATCCGATCCGGAAATCAATATCAAAAGTCAGGACAAAATGGCCATTTTATCAGGTGTGTTCCTGTCAATGGCATGGTTCTTCAAGATTCAATTCATCTACCTGATTGTCCTTCTACCACTGGTACAGTCTGTCAGGCTTCTGACTGAAAAAAGCCGCCGCCGGCTGATCATCCGGCAGGGATTCATTATCTGCGCCACCCTGCTCTTCTTCCTGGCATTGTATCTCTTTACATGGTACCTTCCCAACAGGGAAGCCTACGATTACATGATGGCGCACCAGTCGGGCGAGTTTTCGATCGGCGCCAAAACCCGGGAATACATCCATTTTAATATCAGCTTTTTCTTCCTGAAAGGATGGATGCAATATTTTGTTTATGCTTTCCTTGCATGCCTGGCAACAGGGGTCGTGCTGCTCGCAACCAGGCGCTCCCCCCGCTTCCCGGTCCTGTTCATCTCCTCCCTGGCCTGGTTCCTGCTGGAATGCCACAAACTGGCGATGGTTTATCTGCCCACCCGCTACCAGATCAGCCTGCTTGTCTCCATGGGGCTGCTGATCAGTATTGTATTGAATGAGATCATCGGTTTCCGCAAGGAGAGCGGAAAACGGGCCAGGTTGCTGATAGTGATGAAAACAACAGCCCTCTGCCTGATTGTCCTTCTGTTTTCTATCAATATCATCAACTATTTCAAGACCCTGGAACGAAGAAATTACACCATCCGCAACACCAACCAATACTTGGCAGACCGGCTCAATCCGGGTGATTTGGTGATCGGCGCCTGGGCCCCTTCGCTTACCTGGAAATCCAAAGCCAAAGCGATTCCTGTCTGGAATAACTTCCTGAATTACAACGACCCTGTAAACCAATTCAAACCCCGCGTAGTCGTCGCCGAAACCGACGAACAGGACTCCGAACAGGCCTTCCGGAGCCAGGGAATCATTCTGGATGAGCTTACCGATTCAACCAAAGTTGTTACAATCGGTCAGTGGGAGGTTGGGATCTATTGGATGTTTGGGAATAATGCGTTTCCCTTGTAAAAAATTCAAAAAAAATTTTATCTTCGCCGTTTAAATATCTAATGTTAAAAAATTAACATAGTTGATAAAAATGAGAACAGTCGCTGCGGCACTTTGCCTGTTCATGCTTACGCTCACCTCTTTTTCACAGGAAGAACCTAGATTCGGGATCAAATTCAGCGGGTTCGTTAAAACGGATATTCTCTGGGATTCCAGGCAGACGGTCGACCTCCGGGAAGGGCATTTCCTGCTCTATCCCAAGCCCGTTTTACCGGACGCCGAAGGCAATGACATCAATGCAAGGGCCAGCTTCAATTTTCTCAGCATCCAGACCAGGCTGAAAGGCGACATTACAGGCCCGGACGCGCTGGGAGCGAAAACCTCCGGTACCATCGAGGGGGAATTCTTCGGGATGGCCGACGGGAACATCAACGTCTTCCGGCTGCGGCACGCCTTTGTAAAACTGAACTGGGCCTCCACCGAACTGCTGGTCGGCCAGTTCTGGCACCCGATGTTTATCACCTCTTCATTCCCGGAAGTTGTATCATTCAACACCGGCGCCCCTTTCCTGGTGTTCTCCCGCAACCCGCAGATCAGGGTTACGCAGGATATCAAAGGGTTCCGCATGATCTTCACCGCCCTGTCACAAATCGATTTCAAAAGCACCGGACCTGACGGTCCCAGCACCAAATACATCAGAAATTCAGCTATACCTTCACTAAATTTGAACCTGGAGTACAGCCGGAAGAATGCTGAAGAAAAGAAAGAGTTCCTCGTGGGTATCGCCGGCAATTTCAAACGACTCATACCTGAACTGGTAACCGACAGTGGATATAAGACCACC
>JAHYJL010000146.1 GCA_019429045.1 Bacteroidales bacterium | reverse complement strand
CAAATATTTTCAAATACCGGGGTTCTGGTAAGTAATTTCTGGGATTTCCTTTATTACATGAAATATTTTTCAAATAAGCCAATTATAAAGCCTTTAAATTTTAGTAGTTTTTAAACTGAACTCATTATTTAATTACTTCATTAATGAACAGAATAACTTCACTTTTCGGCACCCGTTACCCCATCGTCCAGGCCGGCATGATCTGGTGCAGCGGCTGGGAGCTGGCCTCGGCGGTCAGTAATGCCGGCGGACTGGGCCTGATCGGCTCCTGCTCGATGTACCCAGACACCCTCCGGGAACACATTTGCAAGTGCAAAGCCGCAACCGATAAGCTCTTTGGCGTGAACCTTCCCCTTATCTACCCCCAGGTGGCCGACCACATACAGATCATCATTGACGAAGGGGTGAAGATCGTGTTCACCTCGGCGGGTAACCCGGCTAAGTACACTTCGTTCTTCAAGGAGAAAGGGCTGACGGTGGTGCATGTCATTGCCAATACCAAATTTGCCCGCAAATGCGAGGAGGCTGGCGTGGATGCCATTGTTGCCGAGGGTTTCGAGGCCGGCGGGCACAACGGCATCGAAGAAACGACCACCATGACGCTGATCCCGATGGTGCGCGAAGCGACCAACCTGCCGTTGATCGCGGCCGGCGGCATAGGTACCGGCCGGCAGATGCTGGCCGCCTTTGCTCTGGGCGCCGACGGGGTGCAGATCGGCAGCCGCTTCGTGGCATCGGAGGAGTCATCGGCACATCCGGAGTTCAAACGATCGGTTTTAGAGGCCAAAGACGGCGACACGGCCCTCATCCTTAAGAAAGTCATCCCCGTCAGGCTCATCAAAAACAAATTTTACCACGACATAAAAGTCATGGAGGATCAGGGCGCCACACGCGAGCAGTTGTATGAGCACCTGGGCCGCGGCAGGGCCAAAAAAGGCATGTTCGAAGGCAATCTCGACGAGGGCGAACTGGAAATCGGCCAGGTGAGCGGGCTGATACACAAGATCAAACCGGCAGGGGAGATCGTGGAGGAGATCTTGCAGGAATTTGAAAAAGCACGCGCAGAATTACTTAATTTGGAAATTTGGAAATGAGGTGGTCTGGAGATCATTCCATCAACCACTTCCATACTGGTTTAACCCTGATTGTTTTGGAGTCTGTGACGATCTCTTCTTCCTGGTCGTTGGTCAGCAGGAGTCCTTCTTCCAACCCTGTTATTGTCAAAGCTTCGATGAGACCTGCCAGTTCCCTGTTACGATTACCGGCCGACAACTCATAGGTTACCTGGATGGCCGACACGACTTTTTTATTTTCCATCACTATAAAATCTGTTTCTTTTTTCCCGGAATAATAAAACAGGTCATGATTGGCCGGTAGATTGTTCAGTACCAGGTTCTCAAGCAGCCATCCCCTGTCGATACCTGCCCGGGTGGAGATCAGCGGTATGAATCCATTGTCACATATATAAAGTTTCTTATCATTGGCCAGTTGTTTTCGGACACTGAAATCAAACTTGTTGATGACCCTGACCAGATATGTCTCCTCCAGAAAATGAATATATTTCCTGATGGTGTTCACACTTCCGAAAGGAACAATATCCTGCAGCGAGTTGTAACTGAACCTTTGTCCGAAATTGCTGACGAGAAACAGGTAAAGTTCCTTCAGCGAATACAAATTGCTGATCTTTTTCCGGACCATCACATCTTTCACGATGATATCATCGTAGATTCGTCTTAGTATCTCCGGATCCATGTATATGCTGTATTCCGGCATTCCGCCCTTCACCAGGTAATCACTGAACCATTTCAGGATCATGGCACGGTCTTCCGTTGTGTACATGTTTAACCTTGATGCATCGCCGGTCTTCAGCTCCAGGTATTCACAGAAAGAAAATGGCGTTAGTAAAGTATCAATATGTCGCCCTGTCAGCCGGGTGCTTATTTCTTCCTTCAGCAATCCGGCATTGGAACCGGTGATAAAAAATTTAAAACCATTGTCATAAAACCTTCTGACAAAAGAGTCAAACTCCCTGACATGCTGAATTTCATCAATGAAGAATGTCTTTTTTTGTCCGAATAACTCAATTAAGACTTCATAAACCTTGTTAAACGAAGCAGGATCGAAGTTCAGCAAACGTTCATCTTCAAAATTCACATAATAAAAGTTTTCATCATTGTAATATTTTTTGATGATTTGCCGGAGAAGGGTTGACTTACCGCATCGCCGGATGCCTGTTATCACGTGAATATGTGGAAGATGTATTTTAGCCTGGATTTCATCAAGCACCTGGCGAGGAATTCCCGCATCCTTTTCAAGTAAATTTAAACGCTGTTCAGTCAGAACAAGTTTTAATAACTCTTTTGTGATCATGTTTCGGTGATATTATCTGAGACAAAAGTAAACAAAATTTAAATCAAATGAATGATTTTATATAAAATTATGCATTTAGAATGAATAAAATTATGTATTAATGAATTAATTTGGAAATGAGTTGATATAGAAATAAGTTAAATTTGCCTGATTTCATCAACATCCTTCGGGCTCCGCCCTCAGGACAGGTTCAACATTAACATTTCTATCATGGATTTTAACCTTACCGAAGAGCAACTCATGATCCGCCAGGCGGCAAAGGACTACGCCGAACGGGAACTGATCAAGGACGTACTGGAGCGCGATGCCAAAGGGGAATTCCCATGGCAGCATGCGAAAAACCTGGCTGAGCTGGGCTTTTTTGGCATGATGATCGATCCAAAATATGGCGGAGGCGGAATGGACACGCTCTCATACATCCTGGCCATAGAAGAGTTCTCAAAAATAGACGCTGCCATGGCTGTGGTAATCTCGGTGCACAATTCTCTGGTATCCTATGGAGTAGAGAAATATGGCACGGAAGAGCAGAAAGAAAAATACCTGCCAGTCCTGGCATCAGGCAGCAGGATCGGCGCTTTTTTACTTTCAGAGCCGGAGGCGGGATCCGATGCATCCTATCAAAAGACCACCGCAGAGGATAAGGGCGATCATTACCTGCTGAATGGGACCAAGAATTGGATATCCAATGCAGGCAGCGGTTCGGTATATATTGTCATGGCGCACACTCACCCTGAACTTGGCCACAAAGGGATTAATGCTTTCATCGTCGAAAAAGAGTGGGCGGGCATTTCACTGGCACCGCATGAAGACAAGATGGGACTGCGCAGCTCCGACACCCATTCGGTCATGTTCACGGATGTGAAGGTTCCCAGGGAAAACCGTATCGGGGCCGACGGTTTCGGTTTCAAATATGCCATGAAGATGCTGGAGGGCGGGAGAATGGGCATCGCGGCACAGGCTACCGGCATTGCCGCGGGCGCTTTTGAACGCTCGCTGCAATACGCCCAGGAGCGGAAAGCCTTCGGGAAGCCCATCATCGAGCACCAGGCCATTGCTTTCAAACTGGCCGACATGGCGGTGAAACTCGAAGCAGCCCGGAATTTCGTTTACAAAGCGGCCTGGCTGAAAGACACCGGTCAGCCTTACGGACAGGCCAGTTCCATGGCCAAGCTTTACTGCGCCGACGCCGCCATGGAGATCACCACAGAAGCGGTCCAGATCCACGGCGGATATGGCTATGTGAAAGAATACCACGTCGAACGCCTCATGCGCGAAGCCAAAGTCACCCAGATCTACGAAGGGACGTCGGAGATACAGCGGATCGTTATAGCGAGGGGGTTGGTGCGATGAAGCTGGCGGATCCCTCTCCGCCTTTCCGCGGATCGGGATGACGTCATCCCGAACGAAGTGAGGGATCTCAATCCTTAGCGCTACTTCCAAATTATTGCTAAATTTGCGCCTTAATTCAACATCCAACATTTAACATTCATAATTTCATTCGATGAAAATCCTAATCTGCCTCAGTAACGTTCCTGACACAACTACAAAGATCAAATTCACAGGTGACAACACGCAATTCGACGCGGCGGGCGTGCAGTGGATCATTAATCCCTGGGACGAGCTGGCCCTGACACGGGCGCTGGAGATCAAAGAGACATCCGGGACCACCATTGAAAAAGTCACCGTGCTGACCGTTGGCAAGGCCGATACGGAGCCGACACTGCGCAAGGCGCTGGCTATCGGCGCGGACGATGCCGTACGGATCGACGCCGAGCCGAAAGACGCCTACCAGGTGGCGGCACAGATTACCGGTTTTGTAAAAGAACAGCCTTATGATATCATCCTTTGCGGCATCGAATCGAGCGATTACAATGGATCGACCGTGGGAGGGATGCTGGCGGAGTTTCTCGATTCCCCTTCGGTTTCTTCCGTTTCAGGACTTTTCCTTGAAAACGGACAGATCCGTTTAAACCGCGAGATCGACGGCGGACAGGAGGTGCTGGAGACCATGATACCTTTTGTCGCCATAGTGCAGAAAGGCATTGCCAAAGAGCCCAGGATCCCCTCGATGCGGGGCATCATGATGGCGCGGAGCAAGCCGCTGACGGTTAAACCGGCCGTAGCCGCCGACGAGCTGACCGGGTTCACGGCCTTCGAACTACCTCCACCGCATGCCAAATGCAAAATGATTGATGCTGAGAATGTTGGCGAATTGGTGAAGGTTTTTCGTAATGAGCTGAAGATAATTTGAAAATTTCCAAATTACAAGAAAATGTCGGTACTAGCATTTACAGAGAACTGGGACGGTAAATTCAAGAAGATCAGCTTTGAGCTGGTATCTTACGCTCATCAGTTGGCGGCGCAGATGAACACCAACGCGGTGGTGGTTTCGATCGGGAATGTTCCCGAAGAAGAGTTGAAAAAACTGGGCCATTACGGTGCGTCGAAGATCGTCAGGGTAGAAGACAACCGGATCAGCGGGCTGATCAACAAGGCATTTACGGCGATCATCGCCCAGGTGGCGGAGAAGGAAGGGGCCGACGTGGTGGTCTTCTCCCACAATTTCACCGGCAAGGCGCTGGCGCCGCGTGTGGCGGTCAGGCTGAGGGCCGGCATGGCCTCCGGGGTGAATGCCCTGCCCGACAGCCTGGATCCGTTCGTGGTGAAAAAAGGCGTTTTTACCGGGAAAGCCATCGGCCATATTACTATTAAATCGGCCAAAAAAGTCCTTACCCTTTTCCCTAATTCCGTAGAAGCAATTGAGGCGGATGAAAATGCCGTTATCGAAACCTTTACCCCCCAGCTTTCGGATGCCCATTTCGCGACAAAGGTGCTGGAAGTCAAGAAAGTGACTGATAAAGTGCTGCTTACCGACGCCGAAGTCGTTGTTTCGGGAGGCCGGGGCATGAAGGGAGCCGATAAATGGGCGCCGCTGGAAGAACTGGCCGGGTTGCTCGGAGCCGCTATTGCTTGTACGCGTCCTGTATCTGACGAAGGATGGCGCCCGCATGGCGAGCATGTCGGCCAGACCGGCAAAATCGTCGCACCCAATGTTTACTTAGCCTTCGGCATTTCAGGAGCCATCCAGCACCTGGGCGGGATCAGCGCTTCCAAACACATCATCGCCGTGAACACCGACAAGGATGCGCCGATCTTCGAAGCAGCCGAATACGGCATCGTGGGCGACGTCCAGCAGGTGCTGCCGAAGCTGATCGAAGCGGTCAGGGAAGCGAAGAAGCAGTAGGACTGTAGGACTGTAGGACGGTAAGACTGTAGGACGGTAGGACGGTAAGACTGTAAGACTGTAGGACGGTAAGACTGTAAGACTGTAGGACGGTAAGACTGTAGGACGGTAGGATGAACTCCGTAGGAGTTCCCCTGTCTATGGCGGGACAATGGATCCGAATGTACAAATCATAGTCCCATCGGGACGACAGAAAAACTAACGGTACGGCTCCGACGGGTAAAAATAAACTCGTGCTCCAACGACTAAAGTCGTTGGTTCCGAATATGTTACAAAAGTTGGAACCGACGGGTTTACCCGTCGGACCATTAAAGTTTTGTGCTATTTGGTGTATTTTTCTGTCGTCCTTACAGGACTTTGATGATTGCGTTTGCCTCCCTTTTCCCGCTACTACAATACAGGAACCCCTACGGGGTTCGTCCTACCGTCCTACCGTCCTACCGTCCTACAGTCTTACCGTCCTACCGTCCTACAGTCTTACCGTCCTACAGTCTTACAGTCCTACCGTCCTACAGTCTTACAGTCCTACCGTCCTACAGTCTTACCGTCGTCCTACCGTCCTAAGGGATTACAGAGATTATGCTGACGGTTTTTCCTTCGCTGATGACCAAAGTTGCGCCGGGGGATATGGTCAGGAAGCCTGCAATTTCAACATCTATATCAAAATTTACGGTTTGTCCTGTTTTAGAAATAGCGATATGATGGAATTGTTCCGTGAAGGCAGGGGTTTCCGGCGGACTAAAGCGATAATTCACCGTGGGCCAGTTTGTATCGCTTTTCAGGTCACTGATTCCCGTGGTAGTGGAGCCCGTTGTGGCTTCAATGAAATGCCCCGATCCTCCTACATCGTCCTGGATACCGATCGAAGCGCCTTCGCTGTTGTTATGTTTTGTGCCGCTCACGTTCCCGTAGTGGAATTCAATAATACCGGATCCTTCATATAATTTCAGCTGGAAACTGATCCTGGCGTTTGCAACATTAAAGAATGTCAGAATATTTTTCCATTCGGCCGTAAAAACCCTGTTGGGAGCTACTCCTTCTGTTTTATAAGAAATGGCGGCTGACCCGTCAGCGTTCAGGTAATCCCACCAGGGAGTTATTGTTGAATTGGGTGTGCTGGTATTGAATAAGTTCTCGTTGGCATTACTGGAAGCGCCGGAAGATCCAAAAGTGAGAATACCATTGGT
>JAHYJL010000145.1 GCA_019429045.1 Bacteroidales bacterium | reverse complement strand
TTCGGAGAACCGTTGATGCGGATTTTTACACAGGATCCTGAAGTTGTTGCCATTGGAAAGGGTTACCTGCAGATCGTTACCGGCTTCTATGTAATTTTTTCAACGATGTTCATCGTGGGAGGGGTCATGCGTGGCGCCGGTGACACCTTCGTCCCAATGCTCATCACTTTTTTTGCGCTATGGATTGTCAGGATCCCGGCAGGATATTATATGTCTGAAAATATGGGATATACGGGTATCTGGTGGGCGATCCCCATTGCATGGGTGGTTGGTCTGGCCCTCTCTTATACATATTACCTCACAGGTCGATGGAAGAAAAAGGCTGTGGGAGCTCCAGGTTGATCTTCTTCATGACACAGGTAACCTCAAACCTGCATTTGGTCAATTGAAGAGCAACTTTCAGGTAATTTATAATATATTTGCTGACTAAGCCTGTCGGAAGGCATATTTCCCTTATTTATCAACAAAACATTAGAAAAATGAAAAGAGTATTTCTTGCAGCACTATCATTAACAGTGATTTTTATGATCTCCTGCCAGCAAACACAAACGCCGCAGCAGCGGCCCGATTACCCGGTCACGGCTAAAGTCGACCACGTGGATGAATATTTTGGAACGCTGGTGGCGGATCCTTACCGCTGGCTGGAAGACGATAATTCCGACGAAACGGCGGAATGGGTCAAAGCGCAGAATGTCGTCACCTTCGGTTATCTTGATCAGATCCCTTTCCGTGACAAGATCAGGGAGCGGCTGACGAAAATATGGGACTTCCCCAAAGAAACGGCTCCATACCACAGAGGTGGTAGATTTTATTACTCAAAGAATGACGGCTTGCAAAACCAGTATGTGGTGTTTTCCAGAGAAACTTTGGACGGTGATGAGCGGATGGTGCTCGACCCGAATACCTTTTCTGAGGATGGTACGATTTCACTGACCAACTTTTCCCCCTCCGACGATGGTAATTACATCGGTTACGGTATCTCCAGGGGAGGATCTGACTGGAATGAATTTTTTGTTTTGAATGCCGAAACGCTGGAACAATACGACGATCACCTGAAATGGATAAAATTCTCGGGCATTTCATGGTACGGCGATGGTTTTTTTTACAGCCGTTACCCGGAACCTGCCAGTGGTGCAGAACTTTCAGGAATGAACCTGTTCAATCAGGTTTATTACCATAAGATAGGGGATAAACAGGAGAATGACCAACTGATTTATGAAGATAAGACCAATCCAAACTGGGGGTTTTCAGTATCGGTGACTGATGACAAGGAGCTCCTTATCATGGGCGTACGGGAGTCAACAAAGGGAAACCGGTTGTATTACCGGAAGCTAAATGACAAAAAAATGGATTGGGTGAAGCTCGTCGATTATTTTGACCATAGTTTTTACCCGATTGATCATTTCAATAATACATTGTTTATCATGACCGATGAAGGTGCCCCGAATTACCGGCTTATGGCCATCGATCTGAATAATCCTGCGAAGGAGAACTGGAAGCCTATATTGAAAGAGCAGGAGGAAGTATTATCATCTGCCAGTATTGTTGGGCATAAGATCATTGCCACTTACATGAAGGATGCACATGACGTTGTAAAGCTGTTTAACCTGGGAGGTAGCTCTCTGGGAGAGCTTGATAACCAGTTCCTTGGAACGATTGGTGGTTTCAGGGGGAAGAGGGACGATACACTAACATTTTATACCGTTACATCGTTCACAACCCCGGCTACTATCTATAAATATGATGTGAAGAATAACGTTTCCGAAGAATACAGTAAGCCGGCCATCGATTTCAATCCGAACCTGTATGAGACCAAACAGGTATTTTATACATCAAAGGATGGAACAAAAGTGCCGATGTTCATTGTTCATAAAAAGGGGTTGAAAATGAATGGTAAAAACCCGGCTTTACTATATGGCTACGGCGGGTTCAATATCAGCCTGACCCCTTCCTTCGGTCTTACCCGGCTGATCCTGCTGGAGAACGGATTTGTCTTTGCCATGGCTAACCTGCGTGGCGGTGGTGAATATGGAGAAGAATGGCACAAGGCCGGTACTAAAATGGATAAGCAAAATGTATTCGACGATTTCATTGCTGCTGCTGAATATCTCATTGATAATAAGTATACTTCGCCAAAGAAACTGGCTATCCAGGGCGGTTCCAACGGCGGCTTGCTGGTGGGAGCGGTCATCAATCAGCGCCCGGAACTATTTGGGGTGGCATTGCCCGCGGTAGGTGTAATGGACATGCTCCGGTACCACCAGTTCACGATCGGGAAATACTGGGCAATTGATTATGGTACAAGTGAGGACAGCCAGGAGATGTTTGAGTATCTCCACGGTTACTCTCCTTTGCATAACACCCGGACAGATGTGGAATACCCGGCGGTGCTGGTAACGACTGCCGACCATGACGACCGTGTTGTGCCGGCACATTCCTTTAAATATATTGCCGCTTTACAGGAAAACTACCAGGGAACAACCCCAGTAATGATCCGGATCGAGACCAAGGCAGGCCACGGCGGCGGCAAACCGACTGCCATGATCATCGAGGAATATAGTGACCTCTGGGCGTTTACGATGAATAATCTGGGGGTGAAGCCAATTTATTAAACGCTGACAGGTCCTCCTTCGTCGGACGCTGTCAGGTTTGAATATCGAATCAACCTGTCAGCGTCCGAAGGACCTGACAGGTTAAACCTCTAAGGCAGGTTTTCCGGCCGCGAAAACGCCGGATTAGAAATAAAATCATGATCGGACAAGGCCAACAGGAAAGCTTTCAGGTTGGCCTTTTCTGTTGGAGTGAGCTGGACACCGTCGTTGTTGATGTGGTGCATCAGCGGATCAATGTAGGGTGAATTGATCAGTCCGGATGAATAGAAGTCGATCACCTCATCCAGCGTCCTGAACCGTCCATCGTGCATATAGGGAGCGGTGAATTCAATGTTACGCAAGGATGGGGCTTTGTAGGCGCCCCGCTTCATCGGATCGCCGGTAACGCCGAAACGGTCGCGGGGATCGTTGAAAATGCTGTCTTTCCCGTTGTTGTAGTAAAGATGAGTGGTGAAGAGCGGATTGCCAGCGCCTCCGTGACAGTGAAAACAATCGGCACCCTCCTCCGTAACGAATAAAACATAACCGCTGAGCTCAGCAGGTGAGAGCTGCACCTCTCCCCGCATGTATTTGTCGAACCTCGAATTGGCTGAGATGAAGGTGCGGATGAATTGTGATATGGCTTTGCTCATGCGGTCGATGGTTACCTCCTCAGTGCCAAAAGCCTTTTTGAACAGTTCGGAATAGCCCGGGACGGCCCGGATGGCATTGACAGCACTCAGTGTATCGCTGTTCATCTCGTGCGGTGCGATAATGCCCATGTAGGTCAAAGCCTCCAGGTTGCGCAGCATGGGATCGGAATTGGACACTTCGACAAAGCCATTCCACAGGTATCCTGAATGATTGAATACCTGGTTGAACAATGGGAGCATGAAATGCGGTGTGGGGATGCCGGTTACCCCATGCGTCTTTCCGTTTATGTAAACGGGATGGTCAATGCCGCATTCAAAAGCATTTTCCTGGAGGTGACAGGTGGCGCAGCTCATGTGCTTTGCCGGATCGGCATGCCCCGAAATCCTTCCGTCATAAAACAAATACCTGCCCAGCTCAATCCCCTCTATCGTCATCGGATTGTCTTCGGGGATGTTCAATTTGGTTGGAAAACCGAAAGGGATAGTAATCTCGTAAGGAGTCGGTTTGTGTGCCGGGATCAGTTCAACGTCAGGATTTTTAGTGCAGGAAAAAAAGATAATCCCGGGAAGAAGCAACAGTGTGATATGCCATCTAAGTGAGTTCAAAGTTCAAAGTTCAAGGTGCAAAGTTGAGTTTAGAGTTTTTAGTTTATAGTTATATGATTGTCAATCAATGTTCAATGAAAGACGGAATGAGTCTTTCCCATTAATGCAGGCCGCTGCCATGGCCGCCTGGTTCTGCATAATATCCCCGCCCCAGTAATCCAGGTCCCAGGTCTCAGGTGTATCAAACCAGCTGTCGACATCCATGATGATAATTAGTTCGGTCGTTTTCCCCTGTTCAATATTAAATGATGGTCCGGCCGGGTTAATTGAAAAGTAGTTCTGGATAAACCCCGTAATATTTCCCTGGTTATCGTAGATCTGTCCGATGCCCAGGTGGAAATTGAAAGGGCTGACCCGCTGCAGGTTATCGATCCATTTGCCGTTGAGCTTCAGGTAATGGTAACCTCCGCCCAAGATATCGGGCCAGAACATCAGCGATTCGGGCGGGTTGACGAACAGGAACGACTGGTTCTTCTGTTCATTGATGCCAAAAGTAAAGGTGACTGAGTCGACGATGCCGGCAGGGATGTTGTCAAAAACATTCCACGCAAGGGTGGAGGGAATGTCGGTATCGATGTAGTGAATATCCTTCCATTCCTTGATGGTGTAATTATCTCCGTTACTGTAATGCAATGTTACGTCGGAGATGAACCACTGGATTTCAGTGAACATCATCAAGTTACCGGCGGCGTTCAGGTATCTTATCGTATCGAACTGAACAGAATTGTTGTGAAATAAATGCTGAAATTCAAAGACGATCTTCCCGGTCGGCGGTGCAGGAGGCCCCGGATCAGGGTCATCATTGCATGAAAAAAATGATGCCGTAATAATAATGAATAGTAAATATTTCAGTTTCATGCCGTCATTGGCCCATCCAAATAAAATTACCAAAGGAACTATAATGATGATCAGTATGCTATTTTTCATCTTAGATTCTAACTTTTATATCCTAAATCTTAGATTTATGTAAACGTTTCTTCCCGGTTCGTAGAAATCTTCCTTTGAACCGATGATATTCCTGTTCAGATGTTCATAATACGCTTTGTTGAAAATATTATCTACCCCGGCAGTAACTTCCAGGACTTTGTTGAACTGATAATATAGTGATAGGCCTGCCAGGATAAAACCTGGCGAGGTCCTTTCGTCATATACTTTCGATATCCTGTTTTGTGCGGCGACAGCGCGGATGTTTGCTTTTGGGATCAGCCTTCCTTCGAAGAATTTCCAGGAGAATTTCAGTGTTCCCTCCAGTGGCGGTATCTCTGATAATGGATCGTTCTTTGCCTCTGCCTGTCCGGTGACCTGTCCGTTTTCAATGATATAATAAGTTGCCAGTGGATTGACTGCATAGGTATAACCGGCAGACATTTCGAGGAGCCACCGGTGGCTGACGGGCGTGTGGTAAACCACCTCAATGCCGGTGAGCCAGGCGTAATCAATATTGATAAACTGTTTGACGCCATAAACGCCTCTTGTCTGAGGCTTCACGACCGATTCAGGCAGCAGGGTGCCGGTAATATAGTCCCTGACATGGGAATAGAATATGCTGAAGCTGACCATGCCTGCCGCAGTATGCGAATATTTGAGGGCCGCATCGGCCTGGTAATTTTGTTCGGGGAGCAACGATGGATTTCCAAGATAATCGTAATTATCATACCCGATGGGCAGCAGGATGATGAAACGCTCTGTCATATCGGGGCTCCTGACGCCTCTTCCTGCAGAAAGCTGCAGCGAAAGGTTTTTACGCAGTAACCATTCGGCCCCAAGACTGAGGCTGAAATTGGTGTATGACGAAGCAGTATTCTCTTCGTTGTGCACCGGTTGGCCTTGCATGTTTTCCCAGGTCATCGGGTCCGATTCGGCCTGGTTGAAATCAAGCCTGAGGGCTGCGACGCCCCTGACCTTATTGAATAACCTTGAATATTCAGCAAATACGCCATAATTCCGGATATGGGCATTGTCCCAAAGAACCTCTTTTTTAACCGGCATGGTAGGCTGCAAGATAAAGTACTTAACCCGGTCGCCATTTTTCCGGATGTCTTCCATATCGGTCCCGGCATGGAGCGTTCCTCCAGCCAGGTTAATACCGGCTTCGGCCCTGTAACCGGTGTTCAGCGCTTCAATAATGGCGATGGCAACGGTCGTATCTGATATGGGCCGCTGCTTGTTGTCCATTTCATGCCTGACATCTGATTGATAGATCTTCAGGTGAAGGGTTTCGAAAATTTCACCAGGACTCCGGTATTCATAATCGGCCGAATAAAGGCTGGTTTTGTCAAGCCGCTCATCCATGGCCAGGGCGGGGAAATCCAGGTTTTTCCCTATGGCATGTTCATAGAATAAGGTCACGGTGTGTTTGGTGGATGGTGTAATGCTGAGAATTCCTCCATAGTTGTACCTTTCAAAGGAAGAGGCTACGGTGTTGCCGTTGCCATCCTGGTAATCGCCATATTTCTTATAATTCCCGAAAAGGTTTAAAAGGAAATATTTATTGCCTCCTTTAACAGAAAGGTTTTGTTTCATTCCTCCCCAGGCGCTCTCAAAACCGGTGACAGCATTAACCCTGACTTCAAATTTATCCGGCTGGGTCTCAGGCCAGGTATGCATGTGGATCAATCCCCCAAAATTTGGTCCGAACCTCAGTGCATATGGTCCTCTGAAAATTTCGATACGCCTTATATCATCGATATCGATGTGACTGGTGGGCGGATCCATCCGATTGGGGCAGGCACCCTCTATCTTTTGGCCGTTATTCAGCTGCACGTTGAGCTGGCTGTACTTGAAACCCCTTAGCACCGGATCGATCCCTGTTCCCCCTTTACGGATGCCGGCCAAATTGGGCTGGCTGCGCAGGAAATCGCCAACGTCCCGGGCGGGCATTTGCTCAATCGTCTTTCGGCCTATGGTATCAAGAGGCTGGAAAATCTTTCTGGACATCATGTCCGTTATTTCAAACTCTTTC
>JAHYJL010000144.1 GCA_019429045.1 Bacteroidales bacterium | reverse complement strand
TCAAATATTTTCAAATACCGGGGTTCTGGTAAGTAATTTCTGGGATTTCCTTTATTACATGAAATATTTTTCAAATAAGCCAATTATAAAGCCTTTAAATTTTAGTAGTTTTTAAACTGAACTCATCTATGGCAGATATTATGATGAATACCATAATTTAAACGAGATCGAAGTAAACGAATACAATGGGCTTGAATCAACAATACCGATTTTAATCATGACTGTAGATGTCGATAGAAGCTCATTAAATTACTCAAACCATCATAGTTACGGAATCCAAGAAATATTGCAAAACAATACTTTCTATAAAGTAACTTATTACCCTTACATTGATGAATACAGTATTGAGCACCTTTATGACCGAAGTAACAAAGCCGAATATTATGAGCGCCACACTGTATATTATCAGCACTCTCCTAGAGCAGAAGCAGATTGGGAATTAATAAAAAAAATCCATAAAAAAGATTTAGGTAAGACTTTTTACGATCCCGATAAACAGCTTGACAGGGATGCACTGCCTGATGGGATGTGGATTGTAACCTTTGAGTATGATTTTTTTACAAATAGGAAGCCTATCGTTGTTACTGGCCCACCTTATAATTGTGTGATCGACTGTAAATTAACATTTCTACATGAATGGTATCAAAAGTCTTTTTTCTGGATGCCAACTACTGGTGGCAGTTATGTAATTTTGACGAATAAAGAGGGACATTGTAAAATAATGACTAACGATTAAAATTTGCAAATGATGGCCAATTGTCGAATTTTATTACCGGGCATAATTATATTGCTTCTTCACAGCAATATAATGCAATCACAAGAAGTAAATGTAAAAGAAGCATATGATTTACACCTCGAATTTGGAGCAAATTACAAGATTGGAGATTGGTTATCAGGCTTTTGTATAAATGGAACCATATATTCCTCTGATAAAAGATTTAGCATTGCAAGTAGAAATATAATTTTATTGAAAATAGAAAGAATGTTGATTGATAGTATAAACTATTCCAGAAATTATCTTCTTTCAAATTTTCACACGCTAAATTATATTGACTTTAATTGCTATTTTAGGCAAAAGACAAAGCATCCCTTTTATTCCGGAATTGGAATAGGTTGGATTTATAACGGTACAAGAGAAAATTACAAACAGGATGAATACGGATATGGAGTGATAAGTCTGACTTTCGGCTACAAGGTCACATGGTTTTATATTGAGATGAGAGGAGATATACCCTTTGATTTGTTTGACAGTGATACAGGTCTTAGTGTACATAAATTATTTCCGGTAACACTTGGTTTGTATTACAGATTTTTACCAAAAAGCAATAAGTAGTTTAATGACATAAAAACTGTCCAGCCATTATAACACCTCTTATCATCCAATAGGCGAATTATTGATGAGCAAGCAAGCTGAAGATCTCCATTTAAAAAAGAAAATCCTGAAAAATATGTAATACACGGCATATTTTGAACCATTCCTGTAGCCGGGTGTTTATCAAAATAAAAAATGTTCCGAACGATCATTCTTAGTATTTTCACCATCATTTTTCTGAATATGTGTGCACAGGAAAACAAAGACCAAAAGGGCTACAACAAGCTCAGCCCGGAAGAAGATTATGTCATCCGGAAAAAGGGTACCGAAAGACCCTGGACGGGAGAACTGCTGAACAACAAGGAAAAAGGCACCTACACCTGCAAGCGCTGCGACGCGCCTTTATACCGTTCCGATGACAAGTTCGACTCACAATGCGGCTGGCCGAGCTTTGATGACGAGATCAATGGGGCGGTGAAGCGCCTTCCCGATCCCGACGGCATGCGGACAGAGATCGTCTGTGCCAACTGTGGCGGGCACCTGGGACATGTTTTCCTGGGGGAGGGATTTACCGATAAAAATACGCGCCATTGCGTCAATTCCATCTCGATGAACTTTGTCCCTGCCGGACAGGAAAAAGAGGCTATAACCGAACGGGCCATCTTTGCCGGGGGCTGCTTCTGGGGAGTGGAGTACTACATGGAACAGAAACCCGGTGTGAAATCGGTCATCTCAGGATATATAGGCGGGCATAAGGATAACCCGACCTACAGGGAGATATGCACCGGCACGACCGGCCACGCCGAGGCGGTCGAGATCGTGTTCGATCCCTCACTGGTATCCTACGAAGAACTGGCCCGGCTATTCTTCGAGATCCACGACCCGACACAGGTCAACCGGCAGGGGCCGGATATCGGCGAACAATACCGCTCGGAAGTCTTCTATGTGAACGAAGAGCAAAAGAAGATCACCGAAAACCTGATCGGCATCCTGAAAAGCAAAGGGCACAAAGTAGCTACGAAAGTCACCAAAGCCACGACATTCTGGCCCGCAGAAGACTATCACCAGGATTATTATGAGAACAAAGGGACGCTGCCGTATTGCCACGGATACACCAAGCGCTTTTAGCGCAGTTCAAAGTTCAAAGTTCAAAGTTCAAAGTTTAGTGAATTAGTGATACAGTTTATAGTTTTAGGAAATTGACGAAATCCCTAATTCCGAACAAACTTTAAACTATTTAACTAAACTTTAAACTAAAAAACTCAACTTTGAACTTTGAACTTTGAACTTTGAACTTTTTTTATCTTCGCTGCATGAATAGTTTCTCAAAGATCACCCGTCCCTTGAGCATCATCATCAGCCTTACGGTTTATGTCATCGCCTTTTTTTCAGCAGTTTTCACCGCACGGCTTCTTCCGGAAGCGCACATCCTGGTCAGGATCGGGATGGCCGACCTGGTGGCAACGGCCGTTATTTTCATCTTCTCCAGGATATTCAATAATTCTTCGATATATGATCCTTACTGGAGCGTCAAACCCGTCGTCATCGCGATGGCCTACATCTGGATCTTTGAAATAAACCTGATCACAGACCGGCAAGCCATCCTGCTCACCGGCATCGCCTTTTACGCTTTCCGGCTGACGACCAATTTTTACCGCGACTGGCCAGGGCTGAAGCACGAGGACTGGCGGTATGTCAATTTCAGGATGAACTTCCCGAAAGCTTACTGGGTGATCAGTTTTTTTGCCATTCACCTGTTTCCGACTATCATGGTCTACCTGGGATGCCTGGCGATGTACCCGGTTTTTAACGACCCGGTGATCCCGCTGAACGGATGGGACATAGCCGGGATTGTCGTATTATTCGGATCGGTTTTGCTGGCATTTATAGCCGACGAGCAGCTCCGTATCTTCAGAAAAAACCCGGCCAACAAAGGCAAATCGATAACAAGAGGGCTGTGGCGTTACAGCCGGCATCCCAATTACTTAGGAGAGATCCTCACCTGGTGGGGTTTGTTCCTCTTCGCCATGGCTACCGGCCCATCAGCCTGGTGGACCATCATCGGGCCTGTTTCCATCACCCTGATGTTCATTTTTGCCAGCATCCCTATGATTGAACGGCGGAATCTCGAAAGAAGAACCGATTATTTGGATTACAAAATGTCGACATCTATATTGATTCCGTTCAAACTGAAATTAAAAAGATGAATTGTTTAAGGAAAGATTGCAATAATTATACTTTATGAAATTCTATCTTTTTATTATAATATTCTATAGTCTTCAGCTGCCAGCTTTATCACAACCGGAGTACCGGGTTGTCCCGGATGTGATTTACGGCAGGAAAGCGGGCATGGCGCTTACGTACGATGTATTCATTCCCTCGGATAATGCCAACGGCGCCGGCATCATTCACCTGGTTAGCGGCGGCTGGAATTCGAGGTATATGCTGCCCGAAACCATTGCCCATAATTATTATCCCCTGCTAAATGAAGGATATACCGTCTTTGCCATCCGCCATGCCAGCAGTCCCTGGTTTACCATTCCTGAGGCTGTTGACGATGTCATAATCGGCGCCTGGCACATTCATGCCAGCAGTGCGCAATACGGGGTCGATTCAACGCGGCTGGGCATTTTCGGCGGCAGTTCGGGCGGACAGTTGTCCCTGATGGCAGGATTGTCAGGCGAAAAGAGTCCTGTCGGCGCTGTGGTGGCCTTCTTCCCGCCCGCCGACCTGCGCAATGTCCCCGATTTCATCAAGGCATTCATCCCGGCCATGAATTTCGACACCACTTTGGCCGCCTCCGTGTCACCGGTCACTTTCGCCAGCCCCGGCGATCCCCCTACCCTGCTGATCCATGGAACCTCCGATTTTGTCGTCGGGCTCTGGCAGTCGGAAAAAATGTATGCCGCCCTGCAGGAAAACAACGTCGTTTCCAAACTGGTAGTTTACGAGGGAATGACACATGGCAACAGCTACGGTGCGAAAGGCAGATATTATGAAGAGGCCAGCCGGGAAATGATCGACTGGTTCAACTTCTATCTTTCAAAAGAAAAACATCAGGAATCACCAACAGCAAAACCTTGATCAATGAAAAAAACCGTCCTCATCACGGGAGCCACGGCCGGCATAGGCAAAGCCACCGCTTACCGCTTCGCTGCAGAAAACCACCGGGTCATCATTACGGGCCGCCGGAAGGCCTTGCTGGAAAAAGTTGCAGTGGACCTCCGCGATAAATTTCAGGCCGAGGTGCTGCCGCTGGCCTTTGATGTCAGGGACAGGTCTGCCGTGGAACAGCATCTGGGCAACCTGCCGGATGACTGGAAAGCGATCGATATCCTGGTGAATAACGCAGGACTGGCGGCCGGGCTTGATCCGGTGCATGAAGCCAACCCCGGCGACTGGGATTTAATGATCGACACCAATGTGAAAGGGCTGCTGTATGTGTCAAAAGTGATTATCCCTATAATGGTAAGACAGGGGCACGGCCACATCTTCAATATCGGATCCATCGCGGGGAAAGAAGTTTATCCCAAAGGGAGCGTGTATTGCGCTACCAAACATGCGGTGGATGCACTGACCAGGGGCATGCGGATGGATTTGCTGCCGCATGGCATCAAAGTGACACAGATAGCGCCGGGGGCAACAGAAACGGAGTTCTCCCTTGTACGCTTCAAAGGGGACCGTGAAAGGGCGGAAAAGGTTTATAAAGGCTATGAACCCCTTGAGGGAGAGGACGTTGCTGAGATCATCCACTTTATTTCCATACTCCCCGAACGGGTGAACGTGAACGATATCCTGATCATGCCAATGGCGCAAGCCAGCGCAACGATATTTCACAAAATGTAATTTATATTACATTTGTTAGCTATTTTTGAAAACCCAAATCAGAAGACATGGAAGTAACCAGACTCTTTGATCTCTTACCTTACTATAAATCAACTTTCAGGGAAAAAGACGATGCCATTGCAGGCAAAGAGGGCGGGAAATGGGTGAAATACTCCATCCATCAATACATAGAAGCCTCGGACAATATCAGTTACGGTCTGCTGCAGCTCGGCATTCAGAAGGGAGATAAGATCGCCACCATCTCCAACAACCGGCCCGAATGGAATTTCCTGGATATGGGCATCCTGCAGATCGGCGCTGTGCATGTTCCCATCTATCCCACCATCAGTGAGTCGGATTACAAGTACATCCTGTCCCATGCTGAAGTGAAGTATGTCTTCGTGGCAGGCAAGGAGCTTTTGCGCAAGATAGAACACATTCTTCCCGAAATCCCGGGTTTCGAAGGATTATTCACCTTCAATATGGTAGAAAACCAGCGGCATCTGAACGAGTTGATCGGGATCGGAAAGTCCAACAGCCGGCCTGATGTACTTAAAAAGCTGAAAGACAGCGTCCAGCCTGACGATATGGCCACCCTGATCTATACTTCCGGCACTACCGGAAATCCCAAAGGGGTGATGCTCACCCACCGCAACATTCTCAGCAACGTATTGGCTGTGAAGCACATTTTCCCCGTCGATGACACCTGCAAAGGGCTAAGCTATCTCCCGCTGTGCCATGTTTACGAAAGGATGAACATCTACACTTACCACATCCGGGGGGTTTCCATCTATTACGCGGAGAACATGGGGACGATTGCCGACAATATCCGGGAAATCAAACCCGAAATACTCACCACGGTACCGCGGCTGCTGGAAAAGGTATTTGACAAGATCATCGCGAAAGGAAATGCACTTAAGGGCATCAAAAAAGGCATTTTCAAGTGGGCGCTCAGTATCGCGAACCGCTATGAATTAAAGGGAAAGAGCGGATTATATCTTCTTTTTCTAAGACTGGCGGACAAACTGGTGTTCGTGAAGTGGCGGGAAGCGCTGGGCGGCCGCCTCAGGGTGATTGTTTCGGGTGGCGCTGCTTTGCAGGAACGACTGGCACGCATATACACCGCTGCCGGCATACCGATCCTGGAAGGTTACGGACTCACGGAAACCTCACCGGTTATCGCCGTCAACACCCTGGAAGAGGGCGGTATGATGTTCGGTGCGGTCGGAAAGCCGCTGGCCAACGTAGAGGTGAAGATTGAAAGCGACGGGGAGATCCTGGCCAGGGGACCAAATATTATGATCGGTTATTACAAAGACCCCGAAATGACGGCGGAATCTATCGAGCCTGAAGGATGGTTTCATACAGGTGACGTAGGCAAGCTGGAACCAACAGGACACTTGCGCATTACCGGACGAAAAAAAGAGATCTTCAAAACATCCCTTGGAAAATATATCAGCCCGCAGCTGCTCGAGAACAAATTCAAAGAGTCGCCTTTTATCGACGGCATTCTCATCCTCGGCGAAAACCAGAAATATGCCGCCGCCCTGGTGGTGCCCGATTTCAATCATCTCCGCTCCTGGTGCGGGCACAAAGGCATCCGGTATACATCAGACAAGGAGATGATCAAGGATCCGGCAATTAAAAAGCGCCTTAAGAAAGAGATCGATCATTTCAACAAATTCTTCG
>JAHYJL010000143.1 GCA_019429045.1 Bacteroidales bacterium | reverse complement strand
CTTTGCCATTGGGAATATCCACTTCCACTCGTTCGCTGCCATAGCGGAATTTTCCAATCATCCCTGTATACTTATCATAATTTGCACTGCGTTCCCAGTATCCCTCTGGCACCGGTTTAAAGCACACGATCTCTTTCGCGCCCGCTTCGAGGCAAAGTTCGGCCACTCCAAGTGCAACATCGGGATGGGTATAATAACCAGGATGTTTCCATGGCGAATTCACCAGGATTCCGACGGTTTGGCCTTTCCTGACAAACTGCCCGATCCCGCCCAGTGTTTCCAGGAGTTGCACGATCTTATGCAGCGGGTCATCGCCGGAAATGGTGACGATATCAGGTTTTGAACCGGCAGGCAAATCCTGGCCGAACACCCTCATCATTTGGGGACCTATTACAACCGCACCGCCTGCAATGAGCCCTGTGCGCAGAAAATCACGACGTCTTATCTTTTTCATCGTCTGTTGATTAGTGTCTTAAATGGTTAAAATTACAAAAAAAACCACATGTATTTCAAATGAATAATATTAATATTTTTGCACACGACCAGAAATGAAAAGCTTTTGTTGACTACTCCTGTAACCAGAACCAATGACCAATACCTCCGCCAGATATAAACTCCTTCTGATAAACCCGAAGAACAATTATAAGCACGGGATTTATCACTCGGACGAATACGGCGTACCACCGATCAACCTGGGGATCATCGCTGCTTTGACACCCGGTCATTGGGAAGTAAAGATCATTGACGAGAATTTTGAGGGATTTGAGTATTACGAGGCTGACCTCGTGGGGTTCACGGCTTTGACATCCCAGATCACCCGGGCTTACGAGATCGCCGATATTTACAGGAAAAATAACATTCCCACCATTCTTGGTGGGATTCACGCCTCCATGATCCCCGATGAGGCGATGAATTACGTTGATGTGGTTGTCAAAGGAGAGGCAGAGAGTGTCTGGCGCGAGGTTATATCCGATTTTGAAAGAAAGAGCCTCAAGCCATTGTACATCGGTGAATTATTACCAATGGTCAAATCCCCTTTCCAGCGGATGGACCTCTACAATGAGAGCTATTCTCTCGGAGCCATCCAAACGACCCGGGGATGCCCCATGCAATGCGATTTTTGCAGCGTCCACGCCATCAACGGCCGAAAATACCGCCACCGGGATGTCGAGGATGTGGTGAAGGAATTTATCAGTATTCCCCAGCAGAAAGTATACGTGGTCGATGATGATTTCTACGGGTATTCCAGGGCCAGTGCACAGAGAGCCAAGGATATCTGCAAAGGGATTATCGCCAGCGGGGTACAAAAAGACTGGTACACCTTCACCTCCATGCACATTGCATCCGATGAGGAGGCGCTCCGGCTCATGGCTCAGGCCGGCTGCTGCATAATCCTATTGGGTATTGAATCGGAAGTGACCGACCAGCTTGTCTCCTCCAATAAAAAGACCAACCTGCGGATCGGCGTCGACAATTATTCATCGGTTTATGATGCCATGCACCGGCAGGGCCTTGCCGTCCTGGGCAGTTTTATTTTCGGACTGGACACCGATACGCCTGAAAGTATCGAACGCCGGACCGATTACATCATCAACTCGGGGGTCGACTGTGTCCAGGCCGGTATTCTCACCCCTTTGCCCGGAACCGGTACCTATTACAGGCTGCTGGCCGAAGGCCGCATCACCCACACCAACTACCCGAAAGACTGGGAGCAATATACTTTCTTTAACACCGTCATCGAACCAAAACACATGACCTCTACTGAACTTTCCGAGCTGATGAAGCGGTCGTGGGAGAGGATGTATGACGTGGATGTATTGAAAAGGAAATATTTCAAAACTCTGAAAGCGACCCGCAGCCCGAAAGCTGCCGGATGGGCGCTTTTTACCAATGTAAACTACAGAAATACGGTTTTCGAAAATGAAAAAGAAAACCTAAGTTTTAAAAAAATATTTAAAGAGGTATCCGGCATCGATCTGGACAGCAATGTCGAAGCGCTGAAACAGATTTCCCTGTAATATTTAACGCTGTCAGGTACTCCTTTGTCGGATGCTGACAGGTTAGATGACGACCGTTACCAGCCCTTCATACACTTTTTTCGCCCCTTTGTAGCTTTTTCCAAAGATCCTGAAAATGTAAGTGTCGGGTGTTACCAGGTTGCCGTGCATGTCTCTTCCGTCCCATACGCAATTAGGGTCTGTGATGGGCGATTCATAGATCTGTTGGCCCCAGCGGCTGTATATGATCACGCGGAACACTTCAATAACATCGCCGGTCGTCCCGCCGACGGAGAAGCAGTCGTTCAGTCCATCGCCATTGGGCGAGAAGGCATTCGGCACAAAGATCTTGATATCTTCCAGGATGCCGATCTCCAGCGTATCGCGGTCCCAGCAGCCATGGATGGTTTCCGTGTACATGACCACCATGTATGACCCCGGTGCGCCATAGGTGTGCCTGGGGTTCGGATCGCCACTATTGGATGCGCCGTCGCCAAAGTCCCATTCAATGATGCTCCATGGAATGTTGATGAGTTCGTTAAAACGGATGGTAGGATTATCGATCGTGGCTGCCTGTGGATTTGCGGTAAAGGAGGCTACCGGAACCTCGTACACTTCCACCAGGTTGAATATGGTAAGGGTGTTCACGCAACCGGTGGCATTGGTCACCGTCAGGGTGACATTGTAAGCGCCGGGATTTTCGTACAGGTATGTAGGATTGGGAAGCGTCGAGGTTGTGCCGTCGCCGAATTCCCACAGGTAGGCCGGGTTTTCAAGGTTCGACGACTCATTGAAAAACGAAACCTCCACCGGCTGGCAGCCGGCATTATTGGATGCCGAGAACAATGCCAGCGGATCGGGATGGACAGTAAACTGCAGGTTGAAAGTTTCTTCACATCCCGGTTCGCTGATGGTCAGCTGGATATTTTTCTGACCGGCCGTTGTCCATAATACCGAGGGTTGTGGCACGGTGCTGGTCGGAGGGCTTCCGCCATCAAAAGTCCAGAAATAACTGGCCCCCGTCAGCGGCGGGATGATTGCCTGGAAGTTGAGGTCCACCGGTTTACCCGTGCAGGCAGAACCGGGGTAGGCAAGGATATTGCCGGCAATCTTCGGCCGTACCTCCACCACCACGGTAGCCGAGTCATAACAGCCATGATTATCCAGTATCCTGCACTGGTAGGTGGTGGTCTGTTGCGGCGTTACGATTGGTGCGGGGCTGAATTGCTGGGGAATGAGCGAATTGTCGACCGGGCTGCTGGTCCAGTAATAAGATGTGGCGGTCACCGGGCCGTTGGGGCTGGCGCTGAGCTGGGTCGGGTAACCGAGGCAGACGGAAGAATGCTGGGTGTAAGCCTGCAACTGGGCATAGGGGAACACCGTGACCTGGAAGTCGAGGGTATCATAGCAACCATTCTCATTGTAGGCGATCACTGTGAAATTGCGATTGCCAGCCTGCGCAAGGCTCAGGTTAATGGTCGGGCCGGTAGCCGTGTGAGGTGTGCCGGCATCATACCAACTCCATGTCCAGCCGCCATATGCATTGACTTCACTCAGTGAAAAAGGAACATTGGGGCAAACACTGAAATTGGTGGAGCTGTTCAGCTGCACGGCGCAGTCGAGTTTGGAAACTTCAAAGGAGTAGCAGGTATCGGCTAGCTCCCCGCAATCATTCAGGATCTCGACGCAAATAGTATGAAAACCCGGTGTAGCCGGCGTGTAATACAGCACCTGGCTAGTGGCCCCCGGTATGATATTGCCCGGTGATATAGAACCTCTATACCATTGATAAGTTTGCGCCCCTGTGCAGATAAGCTGGATGACATCTCCCAGGCATATCAGAGGCGCCCCTGTTATCTCCACTACAGGGAAGAATGTGGCATTTACTTCATCGAATGCAATATTGCCGCAATCATCCGTAATCATACACGTAAAAACAAGGGTATTCGGGGCATAGCTGCCATACTCGTCCCACGTGACGGTATAAATGGAATCATAGCCGACCGGGTTGCCCTGGAAATACCATATGGTCGAAAAATTACTCCCCACATTGGTATTCAGCACTTTAATATCCGACTGGCCATTCTGGCATAGCTGAAAATCAGGGCTGGCCTGGACGGTAAGGGTACTGTATATGATGACCGTATCTTTACCCGTTTCGTAACCCGGTTTGTTGCTGCACCGGTCAGTAATGGTGACATAAATGTAATCGGGGCTGGCGGAAATGGGTGTTGTGAAATTCTCTCCCATGCCGATTTGTGGCACCACCGGGTGGGACCAGGTATATATATACGGTGGAATGCCGCCCTCCAGAATATCTGAGACGGACACGGTAACATCATTTCCACAATAATAGATATTGGCAGGCAACGGCCCGTATGTTTTTGTCTTGTTCACATAGGGGTTGTAGTCATATACATTGACCCTGAATTCTCCGCTGTAACCCTGGTGGGCGGTGCCAAATCCGGATGTGTCGGGCATGGGAACATCGCATGGATCCATCTGATACCGGATATTCCATTTCTCTATGCCATTGGTTCCTTCCGGTATGCCATCATCTATGGCAGAAATAACATACGTCACCTCCATTACAGAGTCGGGTATGACCATTAAGGAATCAAGATATAATGGCGGTGTAATGGTATATTCGCCGGGAGTGGCGCCGTCTATTTTGAGTCTTACATAAGTGGTATCCCATGGTAAGATGTTTGTCTTCAACGTGATGATCATATTGGAACACCCTCCTTCCACCAGTGCGGAATCACTCACGAAGTCGGGGTTGTCAATCACTCCTTCCACGGTCCATTCCAGCCCATAACCGCTGATCAGGCTGAATGCCTCAAGGAATACTGCCGAGTTCATCTGGTGCGACAGGTCATACCCCTGCATAACAATACCATTGGGATAATCGGCCACCCCAACCTTAATCCAGTAAGTCTGACAGGGGGTTACAGGCGAGGGGAGATTGGCCAGATCAAGCGTCTGGGGTTTTGTGTATCCATCGAAGATGAATTTAACCGTTCTGTTAGCCCGGTATTCGAATTCCAGTGATTCATGATTCACATACTTAACACAGACGGGTATTTTGTTAGGCCCCCAGGGGTGCCAGTCTGTTCCGATAAGCGATGCAATCATGTGATATACCTGTTCACTGGGATATCTTTTAACAAAAATGCCCATGAAATCACTCATCGGCGCACCGGTGAGATCGACATCGGGATCCCCGCCGCCGCCGCCGGCCCCGCCGCTGCCATCCCATTTATATTCCTCTGAGGCAAAGACATACCTCATCCGGATCGAGTTATAATAGGGTTTGAACTTGAACATGATGACGGAAGGATCAACGGCTGTATCCGGTTTGTTCTCCCCCATTAGAACACCGGCAAGCCAGTCCATATCACTGTCCCTGAGGCCACTTCCTCCAGGACCGTGATAAGGTCCAAGGCTGTCGCGTTCTGAAGCCTGGGCGCCCGTCTTGTTATTCCCTCCATCTACAGTAGTGGCCGCCATTACCCAACCGTTGGAAAGCATGATCCCTCGCTGTAAGCCAAAATCCAGGCCGTTCTTGAAAAGCCCCCGTCCATCGGAGACCCCGAAATATTGCGGTTCTGAAAGTTTACCCCCTCCAAAAAGCAAAGAATCCTGTATATATTCAAGGAATTGTTCCAATGGGGTCTGATAAACCACTACATCCTGGGTTCCCTGGGAAAATGTTTTTGTAACAAAGCAAAAAGAAAAGACTATACCAAGCAATGCCATTGCAACGTTTTTCGGTACCCCTCCTTTTGTAAATCTAATAATCATTTTTGTTATAAACCCAGATGTAGTGTAGTAATGAACCTGTAAAGTTACAAAATCTTTATCAAAACCAGCCTTCTTATATCTGTAAAATTGTAAAGTGCTATAAGTCAACTAATTAAATTCTATTAAAAAAACCGGCACCTGCCACACCGGTTCCAATTTCCGAATCACCTTAAAATCCTTATGCTTTATATGTTCCCACTGCGCAATAAAATAAATGCCCGGCAGTGGTTCATGACCGACCCGAATGATCTCTTCACGGGCTGTAGAAAGATAATAGGTGAAGATCTCATTATTATACCTGTAGTGAAAATAGTGATCCGGCTGAAAATCAGGATTCCAATAGATCATCAATGGCTTATCTGCCGTTTGCTCAGCCAGCTCGATTGCTATTGACCGGGTGGGAACGGCGGGATGCGATTTTTCCCAGGAAGGTATGATGGAAAAGTTGAAAGATATCCGGAATACCAACAGGCCGATGGCAAGCCATAAAAAGCGATGGTAAGCCTGTTTACGGTAAAAGAAGAGGGTGATCCCAAGGCTAATGATCAGTAATAATGAAACCAAAATAATATAAGGAAGGTTTTTGGTTTCTGGGTGAAACATGTAAATTATCCCGGCCACCATGCCTGCCACAATCATGCCTCCCAATATACCATCAACCCAAGGGACGATTCGCAGCCCCTCTTTCCGGTATTCAAAATAGAGTGCCAGGAATGCCGTCATGATGAGAGGTATCAGCATCAGGATATAGCGGGGATAGGCCTCGGGCGATGTCCAGTAAGGGATGATGTTTACAATAAACAACAGCAGGCAGTACCGGAGGAATGGGTTCCGCCTGATCCGCTTCAGGCTGTCTTTCCGGAACAGCACGATGACCAGCATCGACCAGGGAAGAAAATGATAGATGTTTTCAAAAGGATAGGTCAGCAGGTGCAGGGCGGTATTCCAGATGCCGAACCTGACAACGGTGCGGCGGGTCACCTCACCGGTGAGAACCTCCAGTACCTGACCGGGTTCGATGGTGTTGCGGGTGAAATAGAGCAGATAGTATCCGCCGA
>JAHYJL010000142.1 GCA_019429045.1 Bacteroidales bacterium | reverse complement strand
AAAATATTGCCATTGGAATCAGCTGCAACTGCAGGACTTGAAGGCACATTGTGTATATAGTTTGTCGGATCCGCTACCGGATTTGGGGACCTGAAATCCAGCCCTGCATTTTGTCCAAAAAACCACCTGTCAGCCTCGTGTTTTGCCACCGGGCAGTTGGTATTTCGCACTTCGGCTTTCAGGTAACCCTGGGCTGCAGAATCGGAGAGGGTCAGGAAGAAGGCGAGTGTAAGTGCAATTAGAATAAAGTTGTGGAGTAATTTACCCAAAGCGCTCATATTCATAATCTGGATTCGATTTTAGTAATTGATCACCGGTTTTTGATAAGTCGGCCAAAGATAACATTTTAATTATTTCTTCAAAACATATTTACGGGTAATTGCCGATTTGTTATCCATTAAGAGGTGGATAATATAAACCCCATCCGGTCTGTCACCCAGGTAAATAATCAAATCGCAATCATTTTCCCTCAAGTTATAACCAATTGGCCCCAAAACTGTCCGGCCAAGCAAATCAACAACCCGTATCACCACTTCCACATGACTATCATCAAACTGCAAATGAATATTGCCTGTTCCCGGGTTGGGGAATATCCTGATACGGTTGTGAGTTATATCCTCTTCTATACCTGTGCAAAGTGAAAAGTCAAAAACAACAGTAATGGAAGATGTGGCCTGACATCCGGATGGGTTGGTAACGGTGACGGAATAGTTTTGCAGATCGAAACCAATTCCGGTGGATGCAATATAAATTTGCCGTTCTGTCGATCCATTCGACCAGAGATAAGATGCTCCCTGGTTACCGGCATCCAGGTAAACGGTATCAAAAACACATTTTGAGATTAAAGCTGGCCCCAGGTTGACGACCGGGGCATCCAGCACCGTCACAATGCAGCTACCGGAAGCAAAATTAAAACCGTCATTGATCTGGACGTTGTATGTCCGGGTTTCCAAGGGTGTTAAAGCCGGGTTAGGTTCTGCAGAGACGAAACCAGGAGGATCTGAGGTCCATGCATAGGTATATATGCCCGATCCTCCTCCTGCCAGTGCAAACAAAGTGGTGGATTCGCCACGGCAGAGAACAGACGGTTCGGCTATCGGATTAACTGCAAGGGCATCCCCAGTGACAGTCACCGTAACATGGGCCGGTAATGCTGAAATGCACCCTGTTGCCAGATCAGTGACTGTGAGGGAAAACAATGTCGTGGAGTAGAGATTAAGTGTAAGCGGTGAAGCGATATTCGGGTTGACAAGCCATTCCGACGGTTCCCATGAATAAGTATAGCTGCCGCTGCCACCCGAAGCCGAACCGGAAAGCTGCGTAGAGGTACCATGCGGGATTGTCGCGCCGGTACCAGCATTTGGCATTGGCCGCGGGTTGACGGTAATGGTGATGTTTCCATTTGTGACATTATAGCCGTCATTCACAGCTACATAGTATGTGGTGGTCAGGTCAGGCTGCACCACAGGGCTTGCCAGTGTTGAAGCAAATCCTGCCGGACTTGATGACCAGTTGTAAGTATAATCGCCTGATCCGCCGCTGGCCATCGCAAACAATTGGGTGGTTTGATCATGGCAAATGACAGATTCACTGGCATAGGGGCTACATCCCAAAGCGCCCCCGGTTATATTGACCATCACTTCGTCGCTTCCCTGGCACCCCCCCGAATTATCTGTCACCATCAACGTAAATAGGGTCGTTTCTGTCAGGTTTACAGTTGTTGGCTGGGCAATATTCGGGTTGACGAGTTTTTCAGGTGGAGACCATGCATACTGGTAATTTCCAGATCCGCCGCTGGCCTGGCCGTTCAATACTGTGGTGGCTCCGTAAGGCAGGGTCTGATCGGTGCCTGCATTGGCAACCGGGCTGGGCATAACCGTTACCTGGGCCGATCCCATCACCTGGCCTGTGCAATAATAATCAGTGACCCCGTTTAACTCATACAAGGTAGTTGTGGCAGGGTACACAGTTATTGTATGGGGTGATGTGGTGGCTGTAATTATTTGCGGGTTCTCGCCGTTAATTGTATAGGTAATGTTCCATGGCGGGGTTCCTGTTAAATTGAATGTAAGATTTGCGGGTTCACCTGCACATATGGAAGCTGTCCCGCTCATCGTTGCACTGGTCATCGGGTGCAGGCTGACTGTTGAACTCATGAACAGCAGTGTGCGGGAACAATGCGCATCCCTGACTTGCGTAAAATTATATGTAGTCTGGCTGGTCGGGGAGACATACACTGTTCCGACGGGCCCCCACAAGTTAGTGGCAGTATAAAAATTAGTGCCATCATTGTAATCAATTTCGAAAGGCCCCCAACCGACCAACTGAAATTTTATGCCAGCCTGGGTACCCAGGCATATTGTTGTATCACCAGTTAATTGGGTCGCCATGGGAAGATCATATATGATCACGGAGGTAACTGCGGGGTCGCTGCTTTGCCCGTTCACGGTGATCACACAGGAGTAATCTCCCGCATTGGCCATGGTGACATTTGGTATGGCCGGATTTTGCTGTGTTGAAAGAAAACCGGCCGGCCCGCTCCAGTAATAATTCGCGTTAATAACAAATGAAGCCGAAAGCTGGAGGGTTTCACCAACACAAAGTGGTCCGTTATTGTTTACTGGAGGGGGTAAAATGGTACAATCGGTGCTGCCCGAGCCGCTCGTCTGTGAAAATGTTATGTTACAAGGTTGCTGTGAGTAATTGGTGATCAAAAGGATATAGTACTCGCCGGTCTGGCCGTTGGGAATATAGCAGTTTTCTGTTGGATTGGGAGAATAGCTGCAATCAACCACTTTATTAGATGTCAATCCGGTTACACACGGCTCATAGGGATCTGTATAAGGCCCCCAGCAAATAAAATCAATATCCCGCAGCGGTGTGCTGTACATGTATATATTGATGGGGCCGGGATCGGCAATAAGCAAATGGTACCATGCCGGCGCCGGCTGGGTGAGAAGGCAGCCGTAAAAGGCGCCGGGTTGAGCAGTGCCGGTAGTACCTGCAGGAAAAGTGTAAATGGTACCCGTGCAAAAGGGTTCGGAACTCTCACACATTAGCCCCTGGGCAGTTAGATATGTTGTGGCAGGAAAAAGAAAAAAAAGCAGGAGAAAGATATTCTTATTCATTGATTTATCTGTAAAAACAATCACTTTTCCGCCTGCTAAATTAATATAATTCTCGATTCATTCGACTGATATTGAACTATCTTATCAGGGCTGATCAATGCAATATGATCTTTTCATATTGAATCTTCCGATCATGAATTAACCGTAATATATAAACACCTCCGGGAAAAGAAGACAAATCAATGTTCAAATAAACCGGACCGGTAGAAACCTGATCCAAAGCATCAGAAAAAATTACTTTTCCATTAGCGGACATGATCTGCAACCCACTGAACCCCTCTCCATTTTCAATCACTATGCTAACAACTCCCGTTGATGGATTGGGAAAAATTCTTACTGCAGGATAATCTACACTTTCATCAATACCCGAGCAGGCCGCAAAATCAAACACAACTACAACACTATCAGCATATTCGCAGCCATTGGTATTAACAATTCTCAGGTGATAGGCCCGGGATTCGAATCCAATACCAGTGGAGCCTACCTTTATCTCCGGTGAAACAGCTCCATTCGACCAGTAATAAGAAGCCCCGGGATACAGGTGGTTTGGCTTCAGGCTGATGGTATCGAAGGGACAGGCAATGACCGGAGATGCCAGGGTGAATGCAAAATAAGGCGTCTGTGCCGCCACAAGTGTGATCTGGGAAGTCGAGGTATTAAAACCGTCAAATACTTCAACTGTAAAAACATGATTTCCTGTCTGGGTAGGTGAAAAAATAAAAGAAGAAACCGGATTCTGTTCAATCTTAACGATCTCGCCCCCAAAGATCCAGGTGTAGGTGTAATAATCATAATTACCGCCAAAGCCATATGCCTGTAAAGTCGTTGTTTCACCGATGCAAATGGTATCTGCCTGTGCTGATAGGGTCACTCCCAGCGGGCCACCGTCAAGGTGAACAATAACGGTATCATATGTGCTGACACATCCTGTATTGACATCCAATCCACGTAATCTGAAAAGGGTGGTCTGATAAAGGTTCTTGGTAGCCGGTGTGGCCGATCCCGGGTTGATCAGCAAACCTGCCGGTTCCCACTGGTAATTATAAATTCCTGTGCCCCCGGTCACATAACCATAGATGGTTGTACTGGTACCATACGGTATAGTCTGGTCATCGCCGGCATTGGAAACCGGAAGCGCATGGACCTGAACAGTAGTTGAGGCCTCTGAATAAATATAACCATCACTCACAACCACTGTATAGATCGTAGTTATTGTGGGAAATACAACCGGAGACTGCAGTTCAGAACTAAAGCCCCCATGATTGGAGGACCAGGAATAGGTGTAATCACCGGTCCCGCCAAAGGGATTAGCCATCAACTGGGAGGATTCACCGTAACAGATCATGGCCGGATCTGCCATGGCCTGCACGCCCAGAGGGCCTCCGATCTGTTGCACGAAGTAAGGCCCGCCGGTAGTATCACATCCATAAGTATCGGTCACATGCAAATAATAATTACCGGCATAGACATCATGCAAATCAAGCGCTGTACCGACCACATTGCTCTCATCATCTGTCCAGGAAAAAGTGAATGGTTCGTTGCCTGTAATAACCAGCCCTGTAATGTGACCGTTATTAGCACCGAAGTTTGCACCGGTGATAACGATTCCCGCGTCCTCCAAAAATGGGGCCCCGGTCTGATCAACATGAAAAGGCCCTGCAAATGTTGCGCAAGTATTGTTATCGGTGACTTTAAGCGTATAGTTGCCTGTCGGAACGTTTAACAGGTTCAATTGAGTCCCTACCGGCATACCCGACTGATTCGTCCATAAATAATAAAAAGGCGGTGTGCCTGAAACCTGTATCCCGGTAATATAGCCATTGGAAAGTCCGCATGTTGCAGGCTGGATGGCCATATTGGCCGAATTGATTACCGGTGCACCAAGGCTAATTGAAAATGCCACGGTGTTACCCAATGCAAAGTTATTACAAGCATCATAAACAAAGTTCATAGGCACCAGTTGTACGGCATAGTCCCCATCAGTGCCGATGGCGCGATCCAGTGTCAGTGTGTATGTTTTTTCCATCGTACCGCCTAATTCACAAACCTGGCCAGATACTGCAATCACAGTATATGGGCCACCGGGGCCGGTGAAAAGAAAATCTGTCGCATCGACTGAAGCGCACATCACATTTTCGGAAAAATCTACGACAACTTGTGTGGTGCCACAGGTAATATCCTCACTATGTACAGTCTGAAGATAGGGCCGCACATTGTCAAAAATGCTGGCTGTGGAGGCGCTGAAATCGAGCGTATACCCACCCTGTGGAGTAGTCCCCCAGTTTTCGATAATTAAAACATAAGTCCTGCCCGCGGTGACCGCCAGGTCGGCATTCCATTTGCTGGTCCCGGAGCCATCCCCGCAATGGTTGCAGTGAGCGGTGCCGCCCATGGTTGAGCTGATACCGGTTGGACCGTTAAAAGTTGATGAGCCCCATGCATTGCAGCTTTTCTGCATCAGGCTGTATTGGGTGTAAATATCAGTGCACCTCAGCACGGTAATATCATATACAGCCCAGTCATAATCATCTGCATTATAAAAAGGACTTATCGTCATTCGGAGTAATCCACTTTCCTGAACAGTAAAAACATACCAAACACTGTTCTGCTCACCATCGAGACAACTCCCGGGACAATCGTACAAACAATTACCGGGGTTATTATATATCTCATTCGGATAATTGCCCGAGCCCAGATAGGTTGTTTCCTGAATATAAATTTCCTGGCATACGGGTATCGCTCCCAAACAGTCCTGAACTGTAGGAACCTGGGCGGTGACATGGAATGAGTGAATAGTGAATAGTGAAAAGTGAAGAGTGAAGATAAAAATTGTCAAAAATTTGAATTTGAGCCATTTAGAAAGACGAATAGCATTCATAAACATTTTGGTTAGGGGTCATGTTGCTTTCCAAAATTAATAAATTCAGAATAAAACAGACTTAAAAATATGGTGATAGTAAAAAAATGGAATCTACCACCCGGAAGCCAGGACGTCAATAATGTGGATTACCTTTACCGGTAGATTGTGTTTTCGGATATAGCCATCCATATGGATCAAACAAGATGCATCGGTTGAAACGATGTATTCTGAACCCGTTTCAAGGGCATTCTCCACCTTTTGCTGTGCCATGGCGGTGGAGATCGGTTCATTTTTAACTGAAAAGGTTCCTCCGAAACCACAGCAGGTCTCACGGTCCTTCATTTCGATCAATTCAAGGCCCCTAACCTTGCTTAATAATATCCTGTGCTCATTTCCCAGCCGGTACTCCCTCAAAGCAGCGCATGAATCGTGGTAGGTTATCTTATGTTCAAATGTCGCTCCTGTATCCGTCACCTTTAATGTATTGACAAGGAAATCGGTAAATTCGACGATGTTCTTCTGCAACTGCCTGAACTCTATATGTAAGCCGGTGTTATGAAATAATTCATGATAATAATTTCTGACAAATCCTGCACAGGATGCTGACGGAACCACCACCGGTCTGTTATGGTTGAATTCCATGATGAATTTTTCTCCAATGGCTTTGGCATCATCCCAAAAACCACTGTTAAAGGAAATTTGGCCGCAACATGTCTGATGTTCATTATAAATAACTTCAACCTCAAATTTCTCCAGTATCCGGATCATATTAAACCCGGTCTGAGGATAAACCTGGTCGATAAAGCAGGGAATGAAAATGTCGACAGTCATCATATTCAGTGCAGCTTACAGCGGGTACGATGGCAAAGGTATCAATTATTGGAAGTCAAGGTTTCAAATCTTTTCAACATCAGGTGAGTATCGAAAACCCAAGTGATTGGCAATCTTTCCAGAAACCAGGATAGGA
>JAHYJL010000141.1 GCA_019429045.1 Bacteroidales bacterium | reverse complement strand
ACTTCGAATACATGCCGGAATTGAAATGGAAATGGGGTTATTTTACGCTTCTGGGGTTTATGGCGGCGCTTGTGATTATCATGCTGGCCCTTTTCAAAAGGCGCAAGTGGTTGTGAAAATAAGTTATTCCGTAACTAGCTGACTGCCATACAATTTAAAGTTCGGACGAATCTCTTCGTAAAATTATATGCATACAACAAATACAAGTCTTTAGTTTCACTGATGGGCCTATTTCATTGAATTCTGGTTGAAAGATGGATGCTTTGATCACTTAATCCGCCTATCCAGAACAGGTATTACTGACCAAAGTCATCTCTGACCAAGCTCAAACCAAGCATTGTTTTACCGAATTATAATAAATGGATGGTAATAAACAGGGGAATACGCTATGAAGCCAAGCCTGATGTTGTGGCAATTGGACTGACCGTGCGAATCTTTACCTGGCGGTACAGTAGATCCGACTGCCGTCGAAACACGGGTCATAACGGCATCAACTGACACAGAGATTAGTGTGACGTCGCCTGATTGCATGGTTACAATTCACCGTTAAAATTTCGATGCGTGGGGAGTTCAAGTGAATAGCAAACAACTTATCATTCCCACTGAAATGATTGAAAGATCAATCCTCCAGCTCCGCGGCCAAAAAGTAATGTTGGATGCCGACCTTGCCATCCTTTATGGGGTAGCAACAAAGCGCCTCAATGAACAGGCCAAAAGAAACCTCAATCGCTTTCCCACCGACTTCATGTTTCAATTAACACCAGAAGAAAAAGAGGATGTGGTCGCAAATTGCGACCACATTAAAAATCTTAAATTTTCTCATGCATTGCCATATGCCCATACAGAACCTGGCAACTTTGTAAGGTGCTCAATAGTGACGAAGGGCGGTTAACATGGATGCAGGGTCGTTGATATTATCTGAAGGCAATATTGAAAGTAGAATATTTATGATCCGCGGTCACAAGGTCATGTTAAGCCCGGACTTGGCAGAATTGTATGGTGTAGAAACTAAAGTGCTGGTGCAGGCAGTCAAAAGACACCTCAATCGCTTTCCTGATGATTTTATGTTTCAATTGACATATCAAGAGTTTAGCAACTTGAAGTCACAAATTGTGACTTCAAGTTGGGGCGGTATTAGAAGAGCACTGCCTTACGCCTTTACCGAACAAGGAGTTGCCATGTTGTCCGGTATCCTCAACAGCCCTCGTGCTATCCAGGTTAATATCGAAATTATGAGAGCCTTTGTAAGGCTACGGCAGATGCTGGCCACAAATAGAGATCTTGCACGCAAGCTGGCAGAATTAGAAAAGAAGTATGATTCACAATTCAAGATCGTCTTTGATGCGCTCCGGGAGCTTATGAAACCTCCGCTGAAACCACGGCGGAAGATCGGTTTTGAAGTAAAAAAACCATAACGAGCCAGGTTTTGACAGAAATTATGCAAATTCTTACAGAAAACGACCGGGAGAAAATTATCAGGTTGCTGCAGGAGGGGAAGCCACTCCCCGAGATTTATAAGTCCCGGTTATTTCCTGCTGAGGATAAGGAATATATTGAGCTAACGAAGGTTTATCAGCTTGTTTATCAAGGCAAGAAACGTAAGGAAGACATAATTGCGGAGACCCTGGAAGCGCCGCTCCAGGAAGTGCGAACCTTCAACACTGAAAATGCCTCTCCTGATGCCTGGCGGAACATGCTCATCTTCGGCGACAACTTGTTGGCCCTGAAGACTCTTTATGAAGATCAACGCGGTCCGAATAAGTACGGCACCCGGAATAAAATCAAACTCATCTATATTGATCCCCCCTTCGCCACAAAACAGGATTTCATGAAAGACCGGGAAAAGGCCTACCGGGACAAGATCATCGGTGCCCAGTTTATTGAGTTCTTGCGGAAGCGGCTGATTCTTCTGAGGGAAGTGCTGGCAGATGATGGAAGCATATATTTGCATCTGGACACCAAGAAAATCCACTATGCCAAGGTCGTAATGGATGAAATCTTTGGCGAATTCAACTTCAAGAACGAAATCATTTGGAAGCGTACCTCCGCCCATAGCGATTCAAAAACCTATGCCAACGTTCACGATACAGTTCTTTTCTATACGAAATCGGAAAATGCCTCGTTTATGCCACAGTATAACCAGTACTCCGACGACCATATAGCAGAGCGTTACAAGCATCTAGAGAATGATGGAAGAAGATTCGCTGATGACAATTTGATCGGTGCCGGACTTAGAGGTGGTGGATACGAATATGAGTGGAAAGGCGTAACAAAAATATGGCGCTGTCCTATTGAAACAATGCGAAGGTACGAAGCTGAAGATCGTATCTACTACACGAACAAAGGTGTAGCTCGTATCAAGCGTTACCTTGATGAACTACCTGGCCAACCAGTCATGGACCTTTGGCAAGATGTTTTCCCGGTGAACTCCCAAGCAGCCGAACGCATCAATTACCCAACACAAAAGCCGGAACGCATTGTTGAACGGATCATCAGAACATCCTCCAATGAAAATGATATTATTCTTGACGCCTTTGCCGGCTCCGGTACTACTTTATCTGTGGCAGAAAAACTCGGCCGTCGTTGGATCGGTATAGATTGCGGAAAGCTTGCCATCTACACCATTCAAAAACGGATGCTCAATCTGACCACCATAATTGGCTCTGTCAAGAAAGATGAACGCAACCTCACGGAACGTGTTGATAAATTCGATGACCATCTAAAAAATTCAAAGGCTCTTCTCATCGTCAGTGAAAAAGCCAATAAGGGTGAGCTTGTTATTAATGATGCTTTTATCAAGGCCTTACACTCTCTGGTTTCCCTGACCCAGAAAGGCGGCGAATTTTCGTTGGTCTGCCCTGAAGATAAATTTAAAGTGAGGTCCTATGAAGAAGATGAGGACGGCAGACGGATTATAAAAAAAGACCAAATTACCTATGTCATCTCCTTTGTGGAGCCAAAAGAGAAAGCGGAAAGGGAGAAACCCCTTATCGCCACGGCATTTACCCTCTTTAACGCCGGGATCTACGACAATGAGGCCATCCTCGATCTTGACTGGCAGGCTTACCGGGAATTCGTTCTCAAACTCTTCGAAGTCCGGGAAGATCGACACAGTATCAACGGCTTTCCGGTGGACGGCTATGTCGGGGTGGACAGCGCCTATATCTGGGATTATCCGAACTGCAAGAATGAAACCCTTGACGAAGGGTACGTTGATTCCCTCCATCACACCTTGGGAGGAAAGGCCGGAGATCGGTTTTATCTGATTGCGCCGGTGATCAGTTTTTCTTTTCTCATGGATGAAATCACTTTAGGCGAAACAACCTATGTTTTCTTGAAAGTCCCAATTTCTGTCCTGACCCGCCTGATTGAAAGGAAGTCTTTGGGGGCATTTCCCCAGCCCTGTGCCGAGGCCGACGTGAATGAAGTGATTGACGCCGTGGGATTTGATTTTATCTCGCCCCCGGTAGTCAAGATGCAATGCCTCAGATTGTCGCCCGAAAAACCTGATCTGTTAAACAAGGATATTCGGGAGTATGTGATACGCATTAAAGAATTTCGATCGGATACACTCGCATCCAGCCCGGAAGACTTTGAGAATTTTGAAACACTGTCCATGGTGCTGGTTGATTATGATTTCAATGGGAAAGTCTTTGACCTGGACTCGGTGTATTGGGGTGAAGACTTGGTAAACACCGAGTTGAAGAGAAAAGGAATCACGTCCACGGCAAAATTTGCGGAACGGGTTAAGGATTGCGAATATCTCGATGTCCGGCTTCCGGAGGATAAAGCTAAGGACAACATGATGATCATTTTTGTCGATAAATACGGCAACGAAAAGAAACAGATCCTGAAGAGAAAGGACTTTCTGAAGAATGCCTGAAGTGACCTATAAGAACAGCGATTTCGTCTTGCTTCTGAACGATGATGCGCCGGAGATCGTGGACGTGATCCATAAGTACGATGCCTTCCTATCCACGGTATGCAAGGGCGAGTATGCATTTCAAAGGGAAGCAGTAATCAATGTTCTCAAATTCTTCTGGTCCAAGCGTTATCAGCATATCTCCGATCTGGCCAGGGAGAATTACGATCACAACAGCAAGGTAAAACAAAAATTTACCAGGGCGGCTGATTACCTCGCAAAGTTTCCCCTGAAGGACAAAAAGGCGTGCAGCCTGGACTTGGCCACCGGCACGGGAAAGAGTTTTGTCATCTATGCCCTGGCGCAGATCTGCTTGGCCGAGGGATTGGTGGACAAGGTGCTGGTGCTCTGTCCGTCGTTGACGATTGAAGAGGGGCTGAAAGACAAATTTGAAAAACTGGCCGGTGATCACATCCTGAAAAGTATCATTGAGGCGGCCGGCGCTGTACACAAAAATCCATCGATCAAGAGTTCCAATGATCCGATTTTAGATGGTGATATTTGCGTAGAAAACATCCATGCGACTTATGAACGGACCGGTTCATCGGTCGAGGATAGTTTCAAAGGAAAAGGCGCCCGGGTGCTCGTCATAAATGATGAGGCCCATCATATCTTCAGCCCCAGCGATAATATCACGAAGAAATGGTTTGATTTTTTACAGAGTGAAGACCTCGGTTTCCACTTCATCGTTAATCTTTCCGGAACTCCCTACATCGGCGACGAATATTTTTATGACATCCTCTACCGTTATTCCATTCGCGATGCCATAGAAGACGGCGTTATCAAAAAGGTGGATTATAAGTTTGAGGAAGGGCTTCAGATCGAAAAAGGATTCCAGGACAGCTATGAGTATCATTGTAAAAACTGGGAGGATTATGGTGAATGCGTAAAACCCATCTCCATCGTGGTTACGGAAAAAATCAGTGGCTGTGTCCTGGTTTGGAAAGAACTGGTCGACTTCATTGCCGCTAAGGAGAAAATTACCTTTGATGAGGCTAAGAAAAAGGTCATTTGGGTAGCCTCCGGTGTGCCTGCGGATAGCACGAAGGATGGAAAAGCCATTCGGCAGATCGTGAGCAAACCGGAAAAAATCAGAAAAGAAAACTTGCAGCTTTTGAAAACCGTTGACGAGAGCGATAACCCCGTGGAGTGGATCGTCTCCGTCAGCATGTTGACCGAAGGCTGGGATGTGAAAAACGTCTTTCAGGTGATACCCCATGAAAACAGGGCCTTTAACTCAAAATTGCTCATTGCGCAGGTTCTGGGGCGGGGGCTGCGCATACCGGAAAATATTAAAGGAACGGCTAAATCAGTCTTTCTCAGGGTTAATAATCACGAACGATGGTCAACACAAATTGCGAATCTCTATAAAGATGTGTTGGAAATCGAGAACCGCCTTTCCTGGGGATACGATCCGGCAAGATCTGAATATGCCTTCCCTTTGTATAATCTTTCCTACAATCCAGTAAAGACAACGACGGAAACCAAGAACAAGCCTGCTGCCGACCCAAAGACTTTCGGTTTTGTCCCTCAAAGCAGGAGCTATCAAAGCGTTGATAAATTCATAGAATCCGGCGAATACAGCTTTGAAATCTACACTCAGGGGCTCTACGATATTGACGCGGCGGCCACGTACCTTCATGGTTATCTGAAACAGTTGGGGAAGCCGGAGATTGCGGCACGGTGGCCAAGAGTGAAGATTAAAACCGCAATCACCAAGGAATTGAAAGACAAGGGATATGACGCCACCTTTCTCAGCCGGGAAAATTATCTTAAGCTGCAACAGGCCTTTGGACCTGTAATGCGTAAGTTACATGAAGAAAACCCCCGCATGAGCATGAGGTCAAATGAGATTCAAAAAGTGAGCGTGGAGGATCTTCCGCTTCAGTCTTTCAATGAAGGGGCCCTTAAGAAAGACGGCATGATATTTTATACATCTGGTAGTGGAGAATGGCTGGTAGGTGATCAAAAAGTCTTGTTTCTGACACTGACGGAACGGAGAGAAGGTTACGAGAAGATTTCCGAGGCATTGGCGACAGCGGGTTATGGTTCAGGAGACATAGAATATTTGCGAAGCAATCTGCATCCGATAGATGAACAAAAATTCAAAACACCACTCGGCATCATTTATGTGTCCTATAGCCCAGAGTGCCAGTTTGTGAAAAAGCTTTACGATCACGCGGCGCTCATTGATTCATTCATCAAGAATCCTGACAAGTCCTTTTATACCTTTCCTTACTCCTACAAGCCGGAAACGACGGCCAAAACAAAAACCCGGCAGGAGAATTTTAACCCAGACTTTTTCCTGAAAAAAGGTGACGACATAATCGTAGTGGAAATTAAGAAAGATGGCGACGATTCAAAAAAGAATGCCGCAAAGTACCGGGATGGCAGAAGGCATTTTGAAGAGTTGAACAAAGCACTTGGGGTAAATGATATCCCTCAACGATACTGGTTTAAATTCCTTACTCCTGTTGATTACGATGACCTTTTTCAAGCTGTGAAGGCTGATAAGTACAGAGGCTGGCGGTCGAGCCTGATGAATCAATTGTAGACAATAATCAAGAATAGAGTCCATTTTTCAATGAAAGCGAATCTATTTAAGAAAACGGAATCACCCGAAATAGTGATGGAGTGGATATTGAGGATAGAATTGAAAGAGGTAAAGCATTTATCTCGGAACTTTATGAAATAGTGTTAAAATGAAAGTGAAACCATGTTTTGCAAGCCACTTTCAGGCCAAAACGAAACTGTTGAGAATAGAATAATTACTCGAAAACATAACACGTATCTCCACCCGTGACCGATATTCCGCTGTGCTATATAGTGGCGTATTAGCTAAGGCGTGAAACACTTCGGTTCATGCACAAAATTAATCCAGATTATTGATGTTCCCAATGAGGTGTCACTCCTTATCTATAGGGAAGGCAAGCGAAAATGAACCGCAATTACGTTATCCCCACCTTTTTAAAGCCGCCTGCGCCGCCCGGCTGCCGCAAATGCCGTGGACTCCGGGACCGGGCGGCGTCGAGGATGAACAGAGAAAAACGTTGTCCAACGGCG
>JAHYJL010000140.1 GCA_019429045.1 Bacteroidales bacterium | reverse complement strand
CTTTCCCGGCATCACTCTTTCGAAGCTGTGCGCCAGCAAAGGGGTTTGCTTCAATCCACGCCGCTGAAATTCCTTCTTTAATATCGGCCAGGCTACAAATTCCGTCGTTCCCGGGGCTACGGTCGTTTCGATAAGCACCAGGCAGTTTTCCCCGATCTTCTCCCCTATCGTCTTCAAGGTGGCCTCCAGCGCGGCCATGTCAGCCTCTCCATCACGCATATCACCCAGGGAGTGCTTGATGTAATCGCATTGCACGTCAACGATGACACAGTCGGCCAGGCGCAAAGCGTCGCTGTTGTATGTAGCCGTCAGCGTGCCGGTTTCCTTTACACAGCGCCGGATCAGGATATCCACCTCTGGATCTTCAGCTTTAACCGGAGACACTCCCTGGTTCAGCAGCGGGATCTTCCAGTAGCTGCGCGTGCTGGGCCGCTGGCACCCGATCACAAACTTGCTGTTACTGCCCTGTCCATCTTTGGTATCAGCCACAATGGCGGCCATAACAGCCCCGACAAAACCCACTCCCATGACCACAACGATCTCTTTTCCCTCCCCGCGGGCCCTGGCAACCAACTCCTCCAGTCGCTCATATTCCTTTGCATATTCTCCCGGCGAAGGCAACGGGAATTTCTCCCCTTCCGGGCTGAAGGAGCAGATTTTTTGATTTGATTCAGCCATAATGTTTTTTTTCAGAAATACCTCTATTACCTTACTGTGGCATTGAATTTCTCCTTGAAAATCCGCAGTATCTTATCCATGGTCTGCTCGATGACCTTATCGGTCAGGGTTTTATCATCGTCCCTGAGGATAAAGCTCATGGCATAGGACTTCTTACCGGGGCCAATCTTTTCACCCTGGTAAATATCAAACAAACTGACAGACCGCAGCAGGTGCTTCTCTGCCTGGTATGCCGCTTTTTCCAGCTCTTCATAGGTAACCTGCTGATCAAGGACCAGCGCGAGGTCACGCCGCACCTCAGGAAATTTGGGGATTTCTCTGTAACCGGCTTTATTCGTTGCAACCTGCCTGATTATTTCTTCCCAGTGAAGATCGGCAAAACAGACATCCTGTTTCAGGTCAAAACGCTTCAATACTTTTTTCGCGAGTAACCCAAATAGAACGAGTGTTGCCTGCCGGGAAACCACCTTAATCCCTTCCCGGAACAGGTCATCGCTGAAAACAATCATTTCAAGATGCTTCATCGGGAAACCCAACCGTGTCATCACAGCCATGACGGCTTCTTTCATATCAAAAAGATCAATTGGCTGGTCGCCTGTCCGCCAGCTTTCGGGTTCTTTCCGGCCTGTCATGAAGATGGCCAGGCGCTCTTCTTCGTGATATTTTCCCAGGAGATCTTTCTCCCCGTTGGGCAATGTTTTCAGGCGGTAAACCCTGCCAAATTCATATAATCTCAGGTCGTTGGCTTTACGGTTCTGGTTATAGGCAATGGTTTCCAGGCCTCCGAACAGCAGGGTCTGCCGCATCACGTTGAGGTCGCTGCTGAGCGGGTTGAGCAGCTTCACACTCGCCGCTGTATCGAGCCATGGGCTCTCATCGGCATATTTCTCCCGTGTCAGGGAATTGTTCATGATCTCGTGGTAACCGCGGTGGCTCAGCATCTCCGAAACCATGTCGCGAAGCCTTTCCGGATCAGGTTTCTGCGAAAAGGAAAGCGAAGAGCGTAACTGGGAGGTCATCTCCACCTGGTCATAGCCGTAAATGCGCAGGATCTCCTCGATCACATCGGCCTCGCGGAGCACATCGGTCTTAAAGGTCGGGATAAACAGCTCCAGTTCCTCGTTGGTTTCCTGGCCGATCTTTATTTCCAGGTCCTGCAGGATGTCTTTGATAATTTCACGGTCGATCACCTTCCCGATCAACCGGTTTACATTGTTCCAGGTGACTGTGACACTTGTGGGTGCGACAGGCTCCGGATAGATATCCACAATACCGGAAGAAATTCTGCCGCCGGCAATCTCACGGATCAACAGGGCGGCCCTTTTTAAAGCATAAACGGTGATGTTCGGATCGGTACCCCGCTCGAAACGGAAGGATGCGTCGGTCTGTAAGCCATGGTATCGTGAAGTTTTACGGATGCTGCGCGGGCTGAAATGGGCGCTTTCCAGGAATAATGAAGTTGTTTTTCCGGTCACCCCTGACACAACACCGCCGAAAACGCCGGCAATACACATCCCGCTTTCGGCATTACAGATCATCAGGTCATCAGGAGTAAGTTTCCGTTGAATTTCATCGAGGGTAACAAACCGCTCATCGCTATGGGCTTTCCGGACGATCACTTTGCCGCCTTTGATCTCTGCGGCATCAAATGCATGCAGGGGCTGCCCGAACTCCATCAGGACGAAGTTGGTAATATCGACGATATTGTTGATCGGACGGATGCCGGCTGCGTTCAGAATATCTTTCAGCCAGAATGGCGACTCGCCTACTTTTACACCGGTCATGGTCAGGCCGCTGTAGCGGGGGCAGGCTTCGGTATCTTCGACGATGACAGGTATTTCCAGTGAATGATCATCAGGAGCAAAGTCATCCACTGAAGGCCGCTCAAAGCTATATTTTTTCGTTGTATTCTGGCTGTTCAGGAGGGCAACAAGGTCGCGGGCCACGCCCAGGTGGGAAGTGGCATCGGTGCGGTTGGGCGTCAGGCCGATCTCAAAGACATGATCAGTGGTTACCCTGAAGTATTCGGCGGCTTCCATGCCGATGCGCGCCCCGGTATCGAGCACCATGATGCCTTCATGGGAAGTGCCAAGCCCCAGCTCATCTTCGGCACAGATCATCCCTTCCGAAAATTCCCCCCTGATCTTCGCCTCCTTGATCTCAAAGGTATTCTCTCCACTGTAAAGCACCGTCCCCACGGTGGCCACGGGCACTTTCTGGCCGGGCGCTACATTGGGCGCTCCGCAAACGATGGATAGCAGTCGCCCCGCACCAATGTCCACCTTCGTCAAAGTCAGCTTTTCGGCATTGGGGTGCCGGGAGCATTCCATCACCTGCCCGATGACAACCCCCTGTAAGCCGCCCCTGACCGATTCGAATTTTTCCAGGCCCTCCACTTCGAGCCCGCCGGAAGTCAGCAACCTGGCCGCTTCATCGGGTTCCATGTCGAAACTGGCGTATCTTTTCAGCCAGTTATAAGATATTTTCATGAAATCTGATTATGGTTTTAGGAGGGGCAAAGGTAAAGAAAAATGGGAAAAATCTTATCTCCCAAAAACTTGTCCCGGTCAATAAATCTATTACATTTGCAAGCATCGTATCCCATCCGACTGATGAATGAGTGATCCCATCAAACATGAGTGCGGCATCGCAATGATCCGGTTGCTGAAGCCATTCGAATTTTACCTTGCCAAATACGGCACTTCTTTCTACGGCCTGAAAAAACTGCACCTGATGCTGCAGAAACAGCACAACCGTGGGCAGGATGGGGCCGGGATCGCCTGTGTTAAATTCGATCTTGCCCCCGGCCACCAGTTCATCGACCGGATCCGCTCCAATTCTAACACACCTATCCAGGACATCTTTCAAAATGTCTATACCCGCATCAATGCCATCGGTGAAAAAAACAGCCGCTTACTGAATGATCCCAACTGGCTGAAATACAATACCGGCTTCTCAGGTGAATTGTTCCTGGGGCACCTGCGCTACGGTACTTTCGGCAAACAGGGCGTAGATCTCCTTCACCCGGTGATCCGATATAACAACTGGGCAACCCGGAACCTGGTACTCGCCGGAAATTTCAATCTGACCAATGTTGATGAATTGTTTGAATTGCTCATCGATCTCGGTCAGCATCCCATTGAGACCTCTGATACGGTGACCATGATCGAAAAGATCGGTCATTTCCTGGATGAGGAGAATGAACGGCTTTACCAGTTTTACAGGCAGTCGGGTTACCAAAAGCGGGAAATATCGGGTCTCATCGCCGCGAACCTGGATATTCAGACGATACTATCCCGTGCCAGCCGGGATTTCGATGGCGGCTATTCGATCATCGGGGCGATCGGTCATGGCGATGCCTTTGCCCTGCGCGACCCCTCAGGGATCAGGCCGGCTTATTATTATAAAGATGATGAAGTAGCGGTGGTGGCTTCGGAAAGGCCGGTTATCCAGACCACTTTTAATGTACCCTTTGAATCGGTGAAAGAGATAAAACCAGGATACGCTCTGGTAATCCGGAAAAACGGGGAGGTCTCGGAGCTGCTATGCAAAGAGCCCCAGGAACGGAAATCGTGTTCGTTCGAAAGGATATATTTCTCCCGCGGGACAGATGTTGAAATTTACAGGGAGCGGCAGCGCCTTGGTAAAGCACTGGTGCCGGCCATCATAAATGCCATAGGGCACGACCTTGAGAACACAGTATTTTCTTATATACCGAATACCGCCGCCGTGGCTTTCCATGGAATGCTCGACGAGTTGAACCAGGTGTGCAACAGGATCAAAAAAGAAAAAATCCTCCATCTCGGAAAGAACATTACCGATGTGAAACTGGAAGAGATCCTGGCCATTCACCCAAGGACAGAACAGATTGCCGTAAAGGATGCCAAACTCAGGACATTTATCACACAGGACCAGGATCGTGACGACCTGGTCGAGCACATCTATGATATCACTTACGGAGCGGTCCGGCGAGGTGTCGACAACCTGGTAGTCATCGATGATTCCATCGTTCGAGGCACTACGCTCAAGCAAAGTATCATTCGCATCCTCGACCGGCTGAATCCGAAAATGATCGTCATCGCCTCATCTGCACCACAAATCCGCTATCCCGACTGTTATGGTATAGATATGTCCAAATTGCACGATTTCATTGCATTTCACGCCGCCATTGCATTGCTGAAAGAGACGAACCAGCAAAGCATTATCAATGAGGTTTACAGAAAAAGCAAAGAGCAGGAGGATTTACCTAAGGAGCAAATGGTCAATTACGTAAAAGAGATTTACAAGCCATTCAGCGCCCTTCAGATTTCTGAGAAAGTTGCGGCTCTACTGACCACCAGTGAGATCAAATCGACCATCAAAATTGTTTACCAGACCATTGAAGACCTGCACGAAGCCATTCCACAGCACAGGGGCGACTGGTACTTTACCGGCAATTATCCGACCCCTGGCGGTAACAAGGTAGTGAACAAAGCCTTCATCAATTACATTGAAGGCAGGAATACGCGGCCCTACTGACCGGCTTTGGCGTACTCACCGGTGATTCTTCCGGCCAGCAACTGGAATTCTTCCTGAGAGAGCTTCAGTTTCGGCTTGCTGAAATCAATATCATATACTGAATTGATCGGCACCAGGTGGATATGCGCATGCGGCACCTCAAGCCCGAGAACGGCGATGCCGATGCGCTGGCAGGGGACCACCTTTTCAACGGCCAGGGCGACTTTCTTGGAAAAGAGCCACATATCTCTGTACTGATCATCATCAATATCAAAGAGGTAATCAATCTCCTTTTTCGGGATAACAAGGGTATGTCCCTTTGCCAGCGGGTTAATATCCAGGAAGGCCAGGAACTGATCATCCTCGGCTATCTTATAACAGGGGATTTCCCCATTGACGATACGGGTAAAAATACTGGGCATGGCGTTATGGATTAAGAACGTGAAATATCAATGATTTCCAGATGAACTGTACCGGCCGGCACTTCAATATCCACTGCTTCTCCTGCCGATTTACCGAGCAATCCTCTGGCAATCGGTGATGTGATGGAGATCTTTCCTTGCTTCAGGTTAGCTTCCGATTCAGGCACAAGGGTATAGGTCATGGTGGTGTTCGTCTTCAGATTTTTCAGTTTTACAGTACTGAGAATAAGCACCTTGCTGGTATCAATTTTACTTTCATCGATGATCCTGGCATTGCTAAATTCCTCCTGCAATTTGGCGATTTTCATTTCGAGCATGCCCTGGGCGTTCTTGGCTGCGTCATATTCTGCATTTTCCGATAGATCGCCTTTCTCCCTGGCTTCCGCAATTTGCCTCGAGATAGCCGGTCTTTCGACGGATGTCAGGTATTCGAGGTCTTCCCTCAGTTTATCCAGCCCTTCCTGTGTATAATATTTCGTTTCTGCCATGATCTCAGGTCGTTTTTTGCTTGATTAAAATAACAAAAAGACCCTGCAGAAGAGGGTCTCTTTGTAGGTACAAAGATAATAAAATTTTGCTCAGCTATTAATATTTCAGGCGAACGCCGATACACTGCGTTCCCTTGAAATTATCTGTTGATTGGTATGCATAGTCAATTCCAAGGGCGAGGTCGCTTTTTTTGCTGAGCGGCACCTCTATGGTTGCCCCCAGGCTAAGGCCCTTGTATGCATTGGTTCTGGCCGGGTCTTCAACGTTGGCAGTAATGCCGTCTTCATAGGAGTATGCAGCCCGGAGCATCAGGTAGCTTTTTAATCCATATTCAAGTCCAAGGGTGATCTGGTCTTTCGTGAACGAATTGGATACGAAATTACCGGCCAATGTAAGGCGGTTCCAGTCTCCGATCAGGAAATCATAAGATGCGCCAATCCGGAGCTGGGTTGGTAATTCAAAGCTTTCGGAACGCTGGTAAACCGACATGGAGTAATCATCGCCCTGGAAAAAGGCTTTAATGGAAAAGCCGTCACCGGTGAACTTCATTGATGGTCCCAGGTTTCTGAGCACGATGCCAAACTTGGCCTGGTCACGTTCCCCGGCAACATAAATCACGCCTGCATCGAGGCAAATTCCCTGTGCGCTGGCATCCGGGATTGACTCGGAAATAATCCTGACAGTTATCCCTGCAGATATGCTATTCGAGAAGGCTTTGGCATAAGACACGCCCACATTTAGCAGGTTAGGCTTATAAGTGGCCCCGGTGCCATCAGGCTGATCGGTGGTAGTAACATTCAGTTCTCCAAAATTCATGGAAAAGACGGAGATTCCGATGACCCCGGTTTCGCTAGCCCTGACACCCAATCCAAAGTTGGATATTCC
>JAHYJL010000139.1 GCA_019429045.1 Bacteroidales bacterium | reverse complement strand
CCAAACTGATGATCGCCCTGGGCCATGGGCAGTACGCGAAACATTTTTCTCCCAAACGAACCGGGTTCGACTGGCTGTCATCCGATCCGGCCGTAGTCGACGCCTACCTGGCCGACCCGCTGTGCGGTTATGCCTGCACCCTGGGGTACTATAGCAATTTCTTCCGCGCACTGCTGGATACCTGGAAGTGTATAAATATTCACAAAATGCCCCCCGGTTTACCGGTACTTTTGATGGGCGGCCAAAGCGATCCGGCCATCCGTTTCGGTAAGGATACCCAAATGCTTGCGACAAAATATCAACTGTGCGGTGTCAGGCAGGTGGAAGTAAAACTCTGGGAAAACGGCCGGCACGAAATGCTTAACGAGGTGAACAGGGAGGAGGTTTGGGGGTTTGTTGGAAACTGGATGAAAGGGTTTATAGTTTCGTGTTTCTAGTTTCGTGTTTCTGGAAAAATTTGAAATGTTATTTTTCTCTATGACAGATTATTTAAGTATTATCGAAAAGCATTATCCTACGGGTTCGTTGCGTTGGAGAATTTATTTGCCCCATTGCCAGGCAGTAAGGGATCTTGCGCTTGCTATTGCCAGGGCGCATCCGGCCCTGGGGGCCGATCCTGCGATCCTGGAGGTGGGCGCGATGCTGCATGACATCGGCATCTTTATGACCGATGCGCCTGAGATCGGCTGCCTCGGGGATCTCCCCTACCTGTCGCATGGATATAAAGGACGGGAGCTGCTTGAAAAAGAGGGGCTGCCGGAGATCGCCCCGGTGTGCGAGCGGCATATCGGGGTGGGGATCACGTTACAGGATATTATCGACCGGGACCTGCCTTTGCCTCACCGGGATATGACCCCGCAGACGATCGAGGAAAAGATCATATGCTATGCCGATAAATTTTTCTCCAAGTCAGCCACTGACCTTCTCAAACCAAAACCGTTGGAGAAAGTGAAAAAAAGCATCAGCAAATACGGCGATGATAAATGGCAGATCTTTGAAGAAATGATGGCGCTGTTCGGCCTGGACCAGGTTTATTCAAATACCAGCTCGCCGTCCAGATAAGTCTTTAAGACACTGACTCCCGGTATTTCTTCCTGGGGGATGTTCATGATATCCCTGTCAAGGATCACGAAATCGGCGAATTTCCCGGGTTCGATGCTTCCCTTGATGTCTTCCTCGAAACTCCCTTTGGCAGCCCAGATGGTCATGGAACGCAGCGCTTCTTCCCGGCTGATGGCGTTTTCCATCTGAAACCCGCCTTCCGGGAAACCGTTCCTGTCCTGCCTGGCTATCGCTGCGTGAAAAGTGTACAGGGGGTTGATTTCTTCCACCGGGAAATCGGTGCCGTTCACCAGCCACCCGTTTTCCTCCAGCAGTTGCTTATACGCAAAAGCGCCACTGATGCGCCCGGGTCCCAGACGGTCTTCCGCCCAGTACATATCTGAAGTGCAATGGGTGCTTTGGATTGAAGGAATGATGCTGTATTTTCCGAAAAGCGCAAAATCATCAGGATGGATCACCTGGGCATGCTCGATCCGCCAGCGACGGTCGTTGGGCTCTTTTAGCACATCACCGTACATATTGAGCATCAGCCGGTTGGCTGCATCTCCTATACAATGTGTATTCACCTGGAAGTTCTTTTCATAGGCCCTTTCCAGGAAGCCGCGGAAATATACCCTTGAAGACATCAGCAGCCCCTTGTTTCCCGGATCGTCGGAATAAGGCTCCAGCAGCCAGGCGCCACGGGAACCCAGGGCGCCATCGGCATACAGTTTGATGGAATTCACCGTCAGCCGTTCTTTCTGAAACGGCCCTTTATCCACGATCTCTGACAGGTTTTGGTCGGTCGGGCTGAGCATGGCATTCACACGCATCCGCAGTTTTCCTGCTGTCTGCAGTGAATCAATCAGCATGACCGTTTCATAGTCCAGCCCGGCATCCGCCACCGAGGTGAGCCCCACTGCAAAGCATGCGTGCTGGGCTTCGGTCAGGGCATCGGCCTTCAGCAAAGCTTCCGGCTCCGGCATAACCGCTTTCACCAATCCGGCAGCCTTATCGATCAGGATACCTGTCGGTTTTCCATCTTTCAAAAGCACCTCTCCACCGTAAACTTTTGTTTCAGCAGTAATACCGGCGCGCCGTAACGCTTCACTGTTGGCCAGCACAGCGTGCCCGTCGACCCGTGTCAGGACCACCGGATTTTCCGGAAACAGTTTATCCAGCAGGACATTGTCGGGAAACTCCTTCACCTCCCAGTCGTTCTGGTCCCATCTCCTGCCCAGGATCCACACATACGGATGCGTTTCATGGTAATTCCGCAGTACCTGCAACACATCTTCAAAGGAGGCCGTTCCTCTGAGGTCAACCGACTGGTTTCGCCCCAGTGCATAACCATAAAAATGGCAGTGCCCGTCAATGAAGCCCGGGTAAACAGCCTTGCCGCCGGCATCGATCACCAGGTCGGCAGTGTATTTCCCGGTGATCTCTTCCGTGGTGCCTGTTGCCAGGAAAAGGCCATCGCGGATTGCAAAAGCTTCGGCGACTGAAAACGCATCATCGACGGTATAAACGATCCCGTTGACCAGGATCAGGTCTGCTTTTTCTTTCATAATGCATCCAGGGAAAAGGATAAACAATAAAAACACAAATAAAATTGGTTTATAATTCATGACTGACGGGAATTTTTTTAATAATCGAACAAAATTAAGAAAAGCCTGTTAATTAAAATCTGAAATCCTTCCGGCATAATGTTAAAACCTTGTTATATTTGTGCCTTGATTTAATTTGTTGTCACATGAATAAGAAATACACGCAGACCAGCTTCATTGTTATCATTTCGATTATCATTTCCGGGGCTTTGTTCCGGTTCATCCCCCACTGGCCAAACTTCACGCCCATTGCAGCCATGGCTTTGTTCGGCGGCGCATACCTGGGAAGGAAATATCTTGCTTTCATCATCCCGTTTGCCGCCATGTTCCTGAGCGACCTGCTCCTGGGTTTGCATACCGGCATGTGGGCGGTTTACCTGGCTTTCGGCATCACAGTGATGATCGGTACCCTCATCCGGAAAAATCCGCGTTTTGCCAGCATATTTGGCGCTTCGTTAACTTCCTCCGTGATTTTCTTCCTGCTGACTAATTTCGCCGCCTGGCTGGCCAGCCCGTTCTACCCGCCAACCCTTGCCGGGCTGATGCAGTCATACGTGGCCGGGCTCGCCTTTTTCCATAACGGATCGATGGGGATATCATTCTTCCTCAATGAAGTCGCCGGCAGCCTCTTCTACAATGGTATTTTCTTCGGCGCCTATGCATTGGCACGCCAGTGGATGCCCGCGCTGGATAGAACGGTAGGACGGTAAGACTGTAGGACTGTGGGACGGTAGGAGATTTTCTGTATCTTTGCGTGAAACCGTCTGGCATGAATATTTATTTTTTCAGAAGGCCAAAGCCTAAGCAATTCAATTATAAACCGTTGTATTACGATCCGGTGAAGGAGGAAATGGAGGAGCGGAAAAAAGCGTTGGGCCATGCAGAAGGGGATGATCCCAGGGAGCGGTTCCGTTCAAATGTCAGACGGCACTGGCGGAAGGAAGAGCCTGTGAAAGACAGGTATAGCCAGTCTTTAAGGGTTTTCTTCTACGTGATATTTGCCGTCTTTGTCATCTACTTCATTTTCTTCACTGATTTTATCAACCGGATGGTCTCATTCTTCATGCGATAGCTCATGGCTGATATCATACAACTTCTCCCCGACTCTGTTGCCAACCAGATTGCCGCCGGCGAGGTTATCCTTCGCCCGGCGTCTGCTGTGAAAGAATTGCTGGAGAATGCCGTCGACGCGGGCGCCACAGAGATCAACCTGATCATCAAAGACGCCGGCAAAACCCTGATCCAGGTGGTTGATAACGGCAGCGGCATGACCGAAAGGGACGCCCGTATGTCGTTCGAACGGCATGCCACGAGTAAGATCAAGCAGGCCAACGACCTTTTCGCCATCCGTACCCTGGGTTTCCGCGGGGAAGCGCTCGCCTCGATCGCCGCCATCGCCCAGGTAGAGATGAGAACCCGCAGGCAGGAAGATGAACTCGGCACACTCATCGAGTTAGAAGGTTCGCGGGTAAAAAAACAGGAGAACTGCAGTTGCTCCGTGGGGACATCGATCCAGGTGAAAAACCTGTTCTTCAATGTTCCGGCCAGAAGAAGCTTTCTCAAAACAGATACGGCTGAGCTCAAGCATATCGTCGATGAGTTTTTCAGGGTAGCGCTTGTCCGGAACAACATCCGTTTCACTTTTCATCAGAACCAGAAGATCCTTTACCAGCTTGCGCCAAGTACAAGAAAACAGCGGGTCATCGCCCTTTTTGGCTCTAGCTACCAGGAAAGGCTGATGAACGTGGAACACGTATCAGAAGCAATGTCGGTTACAGGCTTTATCGGTAAGCCCGAATTCGCCAGGAAGACCAAAGGCGAACAGTATTTCTTCGTTAACGGCAGGTATATACGGCATCCGTACCTTCACCACTCCGTTGAAAAAGCGTATCGCGAGTTGATTCCCCACGATACGGTTCCCAGTTATTTTATCTACATCGAAACCGATCCCGGAACCATTGATATCAACATTCACCCGACCAAGACAGAGGTGAACTTCATGGACAATAAGGTGATCTATGCCATCATCCGGGCGGCCATCAGACAAACACTCGGACTGCATAATATTATCGATACGATCAACTTCGACGTCGAAAAGAGCCTGGATTTTGGGCCACCTCCCCCTGGATACGAAGTAAAAAATCCTTTCGATATTCAGCCAACCGATTTTAATCCTTTTGAGCAATCCCGTGGCAATAAGACAACCATTGAGAATTACCGGAGCAGGAAACCGGTCACCGGATGGGAGAAACTGTTTGAAAAACCTGACAAAGAAGCGGATGAACAGCCGGCAGTACTTATTCCGGATGAGGATGAAAAGACCGGAGAGTTCCAATTATTAAAAGAGAACGTCTTTCAGTTTCATAATCGATATATCGTCAGCATGGTCAAAACAGGTCTGATGGTCATTGACCAGCAAAGGGCGCAGGAAAGGATATTGTACGACCGCTACCTGGAGCAGATCAGGCAGCAAAGCCAGGTTGTGCAGCAGGAATTGTTCCCGATGCAGGTTTCATTTTCCCCAGGTGACGCCGAACTGCTGAATGAGATCATGGGTGAGCTGAACATTCTCGGCTTTCATCTGAACAAACTGGGACAGCATACGTTTGTTGTAACAGGGACGCCATCCGGTATCGCCGAAACTGACCTTCAGCCGTTATTGGAGGGGTTTCTGCAGCAATACAAGCGAAACATAGCGGATCTGGATCTGGATAAAAGCACTAATTTAGCGCGTTCGCTTTCCCGCAGCCTGGCTGTGAAATCGAACAGGCGTTTACATCCGGAGGAGATGATCCACCTGATCAGCGAGCTTTTCTCCAGCTCTGTGCCGGAACAAACCCCGGATGGGAAAAGGATCTTTACCGTGATAACACAGGAAAACATATATCAGCTATTAAACCGTTAAACAGAAGCTAGTTATGTCAGAACAAATCAGGCCCAGAGGCTTTACACTGCTTCCGACGGTAGTCAAAAACCTGCTGATCATCAATATATTGATGTTTCTTGCCCAGATAGCCGTCGGCAAGTCGTTTAATATCAGGCTGGAAGACATACTGGGACTGCATTATTTCGCCAGCCAGGCTTTCAAGCCCTGGCAGATCATTACCTATATGTTCCTGCATGGTGATTTCATGCACCTGTTATTCAATATGTTTGCCCTCTGGATGTTTGGTTACGCTCTTGAAAACATTTGGGGACCCAAGCGATTTCTATTGTATTATTTTGTTACCGGTGTCGGTGCCGCCGTTGTCCATTATTTCGTCATATTTCTGCAGATCAACCCAACGGTAGTGGAAATGAACCAGGTGATTGTCAGCGGCGATGCGGCCGCCATTTTCAACTTCGTCGGCTCTCACCAGTTCAAAATAAGCCAGTATTCGGGCGAAATATATTTCCAGTTTAATAAATTCCAGCAGGCATTGGCTGATCTGAACTTAAACCCGGAAAGCCGGGAGTCGTTGCAGATTGCCAAAAATTTCCTGGTTGATTACCGGGAACATTATCTTAACCTGCCAAATGTGATCGGCGCCTCAGGGGCTGTTTTCGGGATCCTGCTGGCATTCGGCATGCTGTTCCCCAATGCGCTGATATACATCTATTTCCTCTTCCCTATCAAAGCTAAATATTTCGTGATCATTTATGGTGCGATGGAGCTTTATTATGGCTTCAGCGGAAGCGGATCCAATATCGCCCATTTCGCCCACCTCGGGGGTATGATCTTCGGTTTTTTCCTCATCCAATACTGGAAGAAAAAAGGCAGACTATATTAATCCCATGATCTATCAGCAACGAAACCCAATGGAAGAGATCGGGCGCTATTTCAGGTCGCCCGCCATTTTACCCCGGCTTATTCTCATCAATATTGCTATCTGGCTATTGATTGCCGTGGCACGCGTATTATCATTCCTGTTCAATATTCCCGATTCCGCCGTCGGTGATGCAATAGCCGGCTACCTGGCGCTACCCGCTAAAATGGATGCACTGTTGAGCAGGCCCTGGACACTGGCAACCTATATGTTCCTGCATATCGATTTCTTCCACATCCTGTTCAATATGCTCTGGCTCTATTGGTTTGGCAGGATATTCCAGGAGTTCCTGCGTTCACGGCAACTTTTATTCGCTTACATCGCCGGTGGTTTGTCAGGAGGCTTGCTGTTTATCTTTTTCTATAATATTTTCCCTGTCTTCGAAAGGACGATAGACCAGAGTGTTGCCCTGGGAGCATCGGCATCGGTTATGGCCATCGTGACGGCTATCGCCGTCTATGTGCCCGGATACGCCGTGAACATGTTCCTGTTTGGACGGGTTAGGATTATCTACATCGCCGCCATCTTATTTATCCTTGATTTTTTCATGATCCGCTCTGCGAACGCGGGCGGTCATATCGCACATAT
>JAHYJL010000138.1 GCA_019429045.1 Bacteroidales bacterium | reverse complement strand
AACCCTGTAGGCGATCCGTGCGGGGAAATTGGCTTTGATGGTGCCGGTGATGATATTGACCGAGGGGCGCTGGGTTGCAATGACAAGATGTATCCCTGTAGCCCTGGCAAGCTGCGCCAGGCGGGTGAGCGGCGTTTCGATCTCCCGGCCGGCTGTCATGATCAGATCGGCGAACTCATCCACTACCATGATGATGTAAGGCATGAAATCATGACCCTCGTTGGGGTTCAGCCTGCGGGCGATGAATTTGGTATTGTATTCCTTGATATTCCTGACCTGTGCATCTTTCAGCAACTGGTACCGGTGATCCATCTCAATGCCAAGGGATATTAGGGTCCGTACCACTTTCCGGGTATCAGTGACGATGGCCTCTTCCGAGTCGGGCAGCCGGGCCAGGAAATGTCTTTCGATCTTGGAAAATAGTGTCAGCTCGACTTTTTTCGGGTCGACCAGCACGAATTTGATTTGGGAGGGATGCTTCTTGTACAATAAAGAGAGCAGGATGGCATTTAGTCCAACCGATTTGCCCTGCCCGGTGGCGCCGGCCATGAGGATATGCGGCATTTTGGAGAGATCGGCGATGTAACTCTCGTTCGAGATGGTCTTACCGAGGGCAATGGGCAGGTCAAAGGGGGAATTCCGGAATTTGTCGGACGAAAGCAGCGATTTGATCGAAACGATTTCGGGTTTCATGTTGGGCACCTCGATGCCGATCGTGCCTTTTCCCGGGATCGGAGCAATAATGCGTATTCCCAGCGCGGAAAGGGAAAGAGCGATATCGTCTTCCAGGTTTTTGATTCTTGAGATCCGGACGCCCGGTGCCGGGATTATCTCGTAAAGCGTCACTGCCGGCCCGATCGTTGCCTTGATCTTGTCGATACGGATTGCATAATTGTTCAGGGTTTCGACAATCCGGTCCTTGTTCGCCTCGAGCTCTTCCTTGGCAACCGGCACCACATCGCCGGTGTAATCAGCCAGCAGGTCCAGGGTGGGATAGCGGTAATCGGGCAGATTCAGCGTAGGATCGTAAGGCGTATCAATGCTGCCGTATACCGTCCCTTTCTGGCTGCCATGCGCTTCGACAGGGGTTTCCTCTATGGTTAGCTCTACCTCCTTGGCCACCGGTCCGGTAATGATTTCCTGGCCTGGTGCCACAACGGGTTCATCCGGTTCTTCTTCAGGCTGTGGGTTAAGGGAAAATTCACGGGTGTTGTAAATATCTTCCCTGGGCTGGTTAACGGTAATGCCATTCTGTGATTCTTCCTCCGGCTTTTCTGACCGGACTGCCCTTCTGCGGAAAACAGGAAACAGATTTACGATGATTAAAAAACTGATCAGGCTGAAAACCAATATCAAAACCGTTCCCGGATTCCCTACAACACCGATCAGCCATAGGGAAGCTTCATGACCGAAAACGCCGCCCAATAATTCCAGATCGGGGTTGTTCAGTAAAGCAAATCCCAGGGTGACGGAGACCCACAGCATGCCCAGAACCGAATAACGCAGGGTTTTTCCGAAAGGCATCAGCATGAGCCCGGTCATCAGCCGGAAACCGGCTAAAAACAGGATAAATATTAAAAGATAGGCCGAAATCCCAACGCCCCGTTTGATGAACAGATGCCCCAGCCATGCGCCGAGTTTGCCGGTCCAGTTTTGCACCTGGATGCTCCGGTCAAGGATAAACCCGGCATCATTGCTCTCCAGAATGCTGCTGTCGAAGCGCCATGTCGTCAGATAAGATGTGAAAGCCAGCAATAAAAAAGCAGCCAGCAATAGGATGAAAAATCCTGCTACCCTGGCAAAACGACCATCAGTCAGCGATGACGGCAGCCGGTATTTGCTTTTTGCCGGTTTCCGCCTCCTTTCCTTTTTGGCCTGTTTGTCTTCCCCGTTCCTGAACTGGTTGGCCTTCTTTACCATCTTCTTTTAGAATCCGCCGAACATGCCCCTCATTTCATCCTTCGTCTTCACCTGGTATCCGTCCGGAATGGTGAACATGCTGTCGTCCACTTTTTTCTTTTCAACCGAAGTAGCAATAAATTGCATGGTGAACTGGTCGTTCGGCATTTCAAACTCGAGCATGACCCCATTGATATCCTTGAACTGCGGATTGTCGAAATTCAGGTCCTTTGTTCCCAATTCATCGGTATAATAGACGAAAATTTCAATATCTTCATCCGGGTAGGTAATGATAGCTTTTTTGCATGTGTATCCGCAAATATTCTTGGTCTCGCCGGTTACCTTGACATCAACCTTTGGCCCTTTGTCAATTTCTTCCTTGATATCTTCATAAGTAGATTGGATGGCAATCTTCTGTCCCATCATGTCGATCAGGGTAATGCTCGATTTATCGTCGGCATTTGAGATAGAAACGGTTTTCCCCATTCCCATCACCATTTCTGTGCGGGATTTGTTGCCTTTGATGGTCATGATCATGGTCTTGGGCATCATTGTTTTCATCTCTTCGGTGATCCCTGATCCCTGTAAGGTGATTTTATAGGTGACCACCCCGGTAAAATCCTTCCCGGCTGCCTGTAAAGTGAGCAGCATGAAAAATGCGGGAATCAGCAAGCTTAATGTTAAATTTTTTCTCATAGCATTTGATTTAATATGATTAATTAATGTACAATACGGAAAAGTTTATTCCACCTGATCCTACCGCTCATCAGCGATTTGTTCCGGTCGAGGGAGAACCACACAAAGACTGCTTTCCCTACGATATGATCTTCGGGAACGACCCCCCAGTATCTTGAGTCGGCCGAATTATGGCGGTTGTCGCCCATCATCCAGTAATAATTCATCTGGAAAGTGTATTGGCCCGTTTCCTTACCGTTAATGAAGATTTTCCCGGCCCTGACCTGAAGGTCGTTCAGTTCATAGTTACGGATAATCCGTTCATATAGCGGCAGGTTTTCCAGTGAAAGTTCGATGGTAATTCCGGCTTCCGGTATTACGAACGGGCCGAAATTATCGCGGTTCCACGAATACTGCGGTGCAGTGGGAAAAATATCCCTGTCCCATTTCCCGTCCGGTTCCAGTAGTTTCTGTACCTCTTCGACGCCTTTTACCTGGGCCAGCTGCTGGGCGGCTTTATTGGTGAGGGTTACTACGAACTCTCCCGGCCCAACCGGCCAGACCTTGTCGGTCACGTCGAGCTGGTCAAGTATCCTGGGATTCAGTTGGTTGCCAGTCACCCTGACCAGGTACTGGTATTCCAGGATGCCCCGGTGCTCAGATTTTACGCCGTTGATGTATACCTGCTGGTCGATGATCTGCAAAGTGTCACCGGCGATGGCTACGCAGCGTTTGATGTAATTTTCCCGCTTGTCGACCGGCCGGGCGATGATCTTCCCGAATTTGGACGGGTTGCTGTTGACCGCCCTCCAGCCAAATTCCCTCACCAGTGAGTAATAACTCCGGTTGCTCTGGAATTTTACGGACAGGGTGTCCCCGTCGGGATAATTGAATACCACGGCATCGTTACGCTTCACATCCCCAAAACCGGGGAAACGGTAGTAGGGGAATTTGATCCATTCCACGTACGACTTGGTTTCGGTCGTCAGCGGAAGGGTGTGATGAACGAAGGGAAAAGAGATAGGCGTCATTGGAAGCCGGGGGCCATAGGCCATTTTGCTCACGAACAGGAAATCACCGACCAGCAAGGATTTCTCCATGGATGGGGTTGGGATGGTATAGGCTTCGATCAGGAAAGTCCGGATGATGGTGGCGGCGATGACGGCGAAGATGATCGCATCGGCCCATTCCCGTATCCACGACTTCTTGACAGGCTTCCGTTTATCGGGATGGATGTATTTTTCATTCTGCGAAAAGCCAAGGTAGGGCAGGTAGACAAAAGGAAACAGCACGCTGAGGGCCTGGGCGCCCAGACCGAATTTGTTAAAGCACTTCACGATCTCTACAATCATCAGGAGGACCGTGAAGACATTGATGAACGGGATTAGCAGGAAAACATACCACCAGAGCGGTTTTTTGATGATTTTTAGCCAGATATAGAAGTTGTAGAATGGGATCAAAATATACCAGCCGGGGTAGCCCACTTTTTCGAAAATCTTATAAAGCCCTGTAATAGAAGCGATAAAGAAGATAATAAACAGGATGAGGAAAAAACTCATAGGGTTTTGATTAGGTTGCGAAAGTAAAGAAATTAAGGCAGATAGCGGTCATGGCGTCGTGTTAATTTTTGTTAAGTATTTGGTTTACTGATTCAGGCCGAGCAGGTCATTCATTCCGAAATATCCTGTTTTCCCTTTCAACCACTCAGCGGCAAGTAGGGCTCCGTTCACAAACCCCTGCCTGCTGCGGGCTTCATGGGTCAGGGTCAGAAAATCTGATTCAGATGCGCAGCGGATCGTGTGAATGCCGAAAACATCAGAGACCCGCTTAGAAATGATCTCCAGTTCTTCTGGTGCCTTGGCCACCTGGTTCACCCATTTCTCTTTCCTTTTCAGCCCTTTCAGGATGATCTCTGCCAGTTTGACGGCTGTACCGCTGGGCTGGTCAAGTTTCTGAATATGATGGATCTCTTCGATGGATATATCGAAATCGTCGAAGCGTTCCAGCAGGCCGGAGAGTTTCTTTGTCAGTTCGAAAAGGATATTCACTCCTATACTGAAATTGGATGCGGTGAACATTGCCTGTTTATCGTCAAGGCACCATTTCCTGACCGTTTCCTCCTGCTCATGCCAACCGGTTGTACCCACAACAATAGGCAGGCTAAGATCAAAGGCGCGCCTTATGTTTTCCACCGCTGTCATCGGGGTGCTGAATTCCATCACCATGTCGGGTTTGTCTTTCAGGCTCTCCAATGTGGCCCAGTCTTCGGCAGCATCAAGCCTGGCGACGATCTCATGCTGTCTTTCCACGGCCGCCTGCCCGATCGCCCTGCCCATTTTTCCATATCCGGAAAGGATGATTTTCATAATGTCAGAATTTAAGTGCGATTTTCAACCCTGGCGCAGGCTGCGGCATATATTGGGGTATGGACACGGCCGACGGGCTTATGCGCAGGGTGAGGTCCTCGCTGATGTCGTAATCGAAAAAATGAGCATCCACGTATGCCTCCAGGATATTGGCCACGTACCATAAGGCGCCGACGATATACGACAGGTCGCGGTTCCGGCGGTAATAATCCATGCCGGTCTGCAATTGTGTTAGGTTATAGCGGTCCACCAGCGGGTTGTCGATCGGGTAGGTTTCATTATTGGCTTTATAGACGTAGGCCTCCCTGTAGAGTTTAAAATTGACGGTATTGTCGTAAACGAAATACCCGATGGCCCCGAACCCGGCGTAAATAATGGGTATTTTCCAGTATTTCCGGTTATAGGCCTGCCCGAGGCCGGGCAATACGGCGGAATAGATAGCGGCGCGGGCGATGGAGTGTTCTTTCTTGTCTTTATTTTCCCTGATAGTATCGTTCTGTGCACTGGCGTCCGGAGGTATCAGCAACAGGAATATGACAACAAGGCACACAAAAGCGCCTGCAGCTTTTGGTATCCCTATGATATGTCGCAGGATACCGTTGTATGCATGATGAAGGATCGGCACCGGGTGATGGTCTATTCTTGATTCAGCATTTTCAGGATACGTTCCAGTTCTGAGTTGGAACCGAAGGATATAACGATGGATCCATGCCCTTTAGTATTTTGGCGGATAGCCACCCTGGCGTCAAGTTTTTGATCGAGTCGTGCGCCGGCGGATAGGATCTGCTCCGGCAGGGCAGGGGACTCGTTTTTTTTGAATGACAAGGGGCCGGCTTCGGTCTCCCGGGCAAGCTTTTCCGTTTCCCTGACCGACAGGCCTTTTTCGACGATCTTCAGCAGGATCTTCAATTGCATCGCCGGATCGGCAATACCGATCAGGGCCCGGGCATGCCCCATGGAGATCTGCTCGTGCCGCAGGGAGTACTGCACCTCGGGGGGCAGTTTCAGCAGCCGGATGTAGTTGGCAACCGTGGCACGGTCTTTCCCCACTTTTTTGCTGACATCCTCCTGGGTAAGCTTCAGCTCATCCACCAGGCGCTGGTAACTGATGGCGATCTCGAGAGGGTTCAGGTCTTTTCGGTGGATGTTCTCGATCAGCGCCAGCTCCAGCATCTGCTCATCGTCGGCCACCCGGATGTAACAGGGTACCTCTTTCATGCCCGCGATCAAGGCGGCTTTCAGCCGGCGTTCACCGGCAATGATCTGGTAGCGGTCGTAGCCGATCTTGCGGACGGTCAGCGGTTGGACAATGCCCTGCCTGCCGATCGAACCGGCCAGCTCCTGCAGACTTTCCTCCTCGAACCGGGTGCGGGGCTGGAAAGGATTGGCATCGATTTTCCTGACATCGATATCGGCAATGGCCCCAGCCACATAGTTGCCGGAGATATCACGCGAGGTGATATCGGTTTCGGGGCTTTGCAAAATGGCATCCAATCCCCGGCCGAGCGCTTTTTTCTTAGAGGTCATTGACTATATCTATGGTTTTATCTGCTTCGGTCAGGTTGGTCAGCCCGTTTTTCTGCAGGATCTCCCTGGCCAGATTCAGGTAATTCACTGCACCGGTGCTGGTGGCGTCGTGCATGATCACCGTTTCGCCAAAGCTGGGCGCTTCGCTGAGACGGGTGTTGCGGTGGATGATCGTATCGAAGACCATTTGCTGGAAATGGGTCTTTACCTCTTCCAACACCTGTTTCGACAGGCGAAGGCGGATATCGAACATCGTCAGCAAAATCCCTTCGATATCCAGTGTGGGATTGAGACGCGTCTGGACGATCTTGATCGTGTTGAGCAGCTTGCCCAGCCCTTCCAGGGCAAAGTATTCGCACTGCACCGGGATGATGACCGCATCGGCAGCGGTGAGCGCGTTCACGGTGATCAATCCCAGTGAAGGGGAACAATCGATCAGTATAAAATCGTATTTATCCCTGACCTTATCGATGACCCGGCGCATCATTTTTTCCCGTCCCGGCAGGTTGATCATCTCGATCTCGGCCCCTACCAGGTCGATATGGGCAGGCAGCAGGTCGAGATAAGGCGTCCGGGTGTTCAGGATAATGTTGTTCGGATCGAGGAGATCGG
>JAHYJL010000137.1 GCA_019429045.1 Bacteroidales bacterium | reverse complement strand
GTTTGATTGTAGGGCGTAGAGCGTAGGGGCATGGGGGCATGGGGGCATGGGGGCAGAGAACAAGAAACTCGAAACAAGAAACAACCACCCGCCTCTCTGCCGCTATATTTTTCGCTTTGCTGGCTGCTTTGCTCACCCTCACCTATTACCCCGATATGCCGCATGCCAGGATCCGCGTGCGGGGCGAGTGGTTCCGGCTCGATTATATCGGCCACCTTGGCTTTTACGCGGCGCTGACGGCATCTTTCCTCATCTGGCGGTCCGGATGGCGGAAGAAAGTGCCGGTAAAATTACTATTGCTGACAATCCTGGTGGGGCTGGTTTTCGGCATTATCACAGAATTCACCCAGTCACTCGTCCCCGGCCGCTTCTTCAATCCGTTCGATATGATTTACAACTGTGCTGGTGTTCTAACCGGCACAATAGGAGTTTATCTCATCAGAAAAAGAGAAGACGGCAAGAATAAAACTTAATTTCACCATAGATTACGCAGATTAACAAATATTATCCCGAACTCAAAATTCATCCGCCAGCTGGCGGATCAAAATTCAAAATTTGAAGCTCCTTCTCCTTTCTGACCCCTCACAAATCAGCGCCGCCGGTTGGTCATCCTTCATCAATGCCCATCCCGACGGGACGGTTTTCCAGTCGCCCGACATGTATGAGTTGTTCGACCGGACGGAAAAGATGTGCCCGGTAGTTATCGGAGTGGTGAATGAAGATGCGGGAACGCTCGCCGGCGTGCTGCTGGGTGTCATCATAAGGGAAATGAATGGCATCGGCGGATATTTCTCCTCCCGCACGGTGGTCTACGGCGGCCCGTTGGTGGCAGGGGATGCGGAAAACCCGGAGGCTGTCACCGACCTGCTGCTGCAACGGCTGATCGATGAAGTGAAAAACCGGTCAATCTTTATACAGTTCCGGAACTTCAGGGACATGGAGGCAGAGAAAGAGGTTTTTAAGAAATACCGCTTCCATTATCGCGAACGCCTGAACTATATCGTCGACACCTCCTCGGAGGCACGGGTGAAAGAGCGGATGGGGCCGGAAAAGCTCAGGCAGCTCCGGAAAGGCCTCAGGAACGGCGCTACCATTACCCGTCCGGCCTCGGAAGTGGAGATGAGGGAGTTTTTCAATATCCTTGACAACCTCTACAAATTCAAGGTGAAAAAGCCCCTTCCGGAATGGTCCTTCTTCCGGGAGTTTTACCGTCTTTCGAAGGAGGAAAGGCTGGGAGTGGTCAGGCTGGTGAAGAAGGACGGAAAGGTCATCGGCGGCATCCTCTGTCCCGTAAGCCCGGGCCGTACTATCTACGAATGGTATGTCGGCGGCCTGGATCATGAATACAAAAACGCGTATCCCAGTGTCCTGGCCACCTGGGCGGTGATAGACCATGCCCTGAATAACGGCATCACCGCCTTCGACTTCATGGGGGTGGGCATCCCGGGTCGCTCCTATGGCGTCCGGACCTTCAAGTCGCGCTTCGGGGGCGAGATGGTGAACTATGGGCGCTATGCGCGCATCAACAACCGCACCTTCTATTTTGTCAGCGAGATGGGATACAATGTGCTGATGGCACTGAAAAAGTTATTGCGACGATATTAATATTTTTTCCCAATTTTATATATTACCTTTTGCCTGTATTTTACATTAACTATGCCCCCGGGCAATTGAATTGAAAATGCAGAAGTGAGATGTGTTTCAGAAGGAAAAGAAAACTATCGGAGTTTTTACTGGGGTCCTTCCGGCAGAATTATGTTCCGGCGGACCCGTTGAGTTACTTTTACGATAAGCTACATCACGCGGAAGAATTCGAGGGTGTCAGCACCCCCCAGGATATCCGCATCGGTCAGTTCGAACCGGGTGAACGGCTGAGGACGGTAAAAAAGAAGCTGAATGTGTATGATACGATCCGGTCGGACCTGGGCCAAAGCAACTCCTTCACCAGTCTGGTGGCAGTGGATGAGCTGGAGCAGATCCTGCGCGTGTCGGTCTACCATTTCATCAACCGCTCATTGTTCTCATTAAATTTTCATTTTCCCTTTATTTTGCCGGAGGAGGACAGTTTTCTCATGAAGCTGATCGCCGACAAATATTTGCCGGGCCAGGTAAAGACAAATATTTGCCGGGCCAGGTAAAGGAGATGTCGGACTTTACGCGGATCACAGGGAACAACCACGTGGTCATCCTGTTGAACCATTTCGTATCCGTCTCCTACGAGTTCATTCACGCCAATCCCGAAAACATCCGGCTGATCTCGGAAATGGCCGAGCAGCGGCAGAACCACAAAGACACCCGGGAAAAACAAAGGATTCGGAATCTGCTGGACGAGATTTAGGATCATTGTGGGACATGGTACCCCTGGAATTCACAAATACACTATCTTTGATTTCATCATGGCCAAGCAATCATTTCGCCGGACGCTCATCTACCTGCTGATCGACATCCTGATCGTTGCCGTTTCTTTTCTCTTCTTCATATGGCTCAAGCCGGCCTCCAAACGGATATATCTCCCTACCTATTTTCCGCCCTTTGTTTTCTTTCTGTTCCTGTGGCTTGCGGTATCATTGGCCATCGATAAATACCGCCTTCACAAAAAACAAACCCTCCGCGATCTCCTGTTCCCCATCATGGCCGGCGATTTTATCATCTTCTCTGCCACGATATTCCTGATCGTTTTTTTCCAGCAGTTCCAGTACTCCCGGATGATCGTATTCGGCACGATGGGCCTGGCGTTCCTCCTGGAAGTCTTCTTCTCATATGTTTATTATTACAACCGGAACCTGAGTCGCGACGCGGAGCATTTCGACGAATTTGCCCAGGCGCGGATCAATGCCCGGGCCGGCCTCCTGGAGCCGGGGGAGGTCGAGAAAATGCTGGCAGAGAGAAAAGCAGCAGAGCTCCCTCCTATAAACCAGGAACTGATCATACGCGAGTCAGGGGAAGAGGCGCTGCAATTCATTGAAAAGCACATCGAGGCAGAATACCGGAGAAACCTGGTGATCTCCACCACTACCCCTTTCAATATCCAAAGCCAGCATGAAGGAGTCTTCGAAGCTATTGTCAACCTCCGCTGCATCAATGATTTCAAAAGGGTGAACAAGTTTTTCGAGGCGGTCAACAGCCGGATCCCGGTATATGGCCTCTATATCAATTGCGCCATCACCAATGAAATCCGGAAACAGCGGATCATGCGGAAATACCCTCCTGTGCTGAATGGAATTTATTATTTTTTCCATTATGTCTTCATGCGCATCTTTCCCAAGCTGCCTGTCACAAAGCGGTTTTACTTCTGGATCACCAACGGCTACAACAGGGCGATATCCAAGGCTGAAACCTTCGGCCGACTCTATTCCTGCGGATTTGAACTGGTGGAAGAACAGCAGATCGGCGACAGGCTCTATTTCGTGGCGCGCAAGATCCAGGAGCCCGCGTTCGATTACCACCCCACCTACGGCCCGCTGGTGCGCCTGAAACGGGTGGGAAAGAACGGGAAAACCATCTATGTTTACAAAATGCGCACCATGCACCCCTATTCCGAATACCTGCAGGATTATGTGTACAAAACGTCCAGCCTGCAGGACGGGGGAAAGTTCCGGAGCGATTTCAGGGTCAGTACTGTGGGCAGGATCATGCGGAAATTGTGGATCGATGAGCTTCCCATGCTGGTCAACATGCTCCGCGGCGACCTCAAGCTGGTAGGCATCCGGCCGCTCAGTTTCCAGTATTTTGAGCTGTATAACGAGGATTTGAAGGTAAAGCGGATAAAAACCCGCCCTGGGCTGATCCCACCTTTCTACGCCGATATGCCCAAAACGCTGGAGGAGATCCAGGCCTCGGAAGACACATACCTGGACGCTTATTTTAAAAGCCCGTTTTTAACCGACTGGAAATATTTCTGGAAGGCGTTGTACAACATCGTGATACGAAAAGCCAGAAGCAACTGATATTCTCTGTTTTTGCCAACATTGATTTTCAACACAATAGACACAATAGGGCACATCAGAATACACAATAGAATAACTTTATGTGAAATTTATTTATGTGATCTATTGTGCCTATTGTGTTTAACAATAACAACATGAAAAAACAGATCATTCTTCTCATAGCATTCTTTTCAACATGTTTCATGAACGGACAAATCGTTTATGAGCATATATCGAGGGTGTCGATTTATGACTTCCTTGATGAGCTGGCCAACGCGAAGATCATCGAGATCAATTCCGCCATAAAGCCATACAGCCGGGTATTTATCGCCGAAAAGCTGGCTGAGGCCTCCGAAAAGACCGATCAGCTCAGCATGCGGCAGCAACAGGAGCTTGAATTTTACCTGAAGGATTACCGCCTGGAATTAAAGTACAATAATACCGGCATGAAACCGCTCAACATTTTCCCGAAGAGCGATCATTTCGCCACGGCGCTGAACCCCTTGGGATTCCATTACCGCGATTCGGTATTTGCCGCTTCGGTCAGGCCCATCTGGGGTATTGATTATAACTATAATTCGAACGGCAGCGCCTATCACCGCTGGGGCGGACTGGAAGCCTTTGCCTACATCACCGGAAATATCGGTGGCTATGCCAGCCTGAGGGATAATTATGAAAGCATGATCCTGACGCAACCGCAGTATTTCAATCAGCGTCCCGGCGCCCCGCAAAAGGGTAGTCCTGCCGGTGGCCGGGAATTCAGCGAAGCCCGCGGCGGGATGATGGCCTCGTGGAAATGGGGCGCTTTCGGAATTGTAAAAGACCATGCCGAATGGGGAAACAATTACAACGGGGCCAATATCCTCTCCGGCCGCACCCCTTCGATCGCACAGATCAAGCTGCAACTGACGCCCATAAGGTGGTTTGAGTTCAATTATTTTCACGGCTGGCTGGTGTCGGAAGTGATCGACAGCGTGCGATCATACTGGGATGGCGATGTGTACCGCGGGGTTTTCTACCCTAAGTACATCGCAGCGAATATGTACACCTTCCGGCCTGTGCGAAACCTGGCTGTTTCCATCGGCAACGCTATCGTTTACAGCGATATGAACGTGCATGTGGCCTACCTGGTGCCCTTTCTTTTCTATAAATCGGTCGACCACACCCTGAATGCCACCAACGCCGCCGGGCAGACCGGGCAGAACGCCCAGATGTTCTTCGACATCAGCTCCCGCAATATCAAAAACCTGCATCTTTTCCTGACCTTGTTCGTCGACGAGTTCTCCATCAAAAGGGTGACCGACCTCGAAACGCATAATTTTCTCTCCTGGAAAGGCGGTTTCCGCCTGAGCAACTGGCCTGTCAGGGACCTGATGCTCACCGGCGAATTCACCTACACCCTGCCGCTGACCTACCAGCACAACATTTCCACCACCACTTTCGAATCGAACAGGTACCAGATGGGCCATTACCTGCGCGATAATTCGAATGACCTGTACCTTTCTTTGCGCTATAAACCGGTCCGGGGACTGACGGTGGATCTGTCCTATACCCTGGCCCGCCATTACAACGATTACGTTTACAATTATGACCCCGGTATCGATGCTTTTCCCGTGATGCAGGACCTCTCCTGGCGCAATCAAATGATCGCTTTGCAGGGCCGGTACGAATTCCTGAACAACGCTTATGTGTTTGCCGGCGTCAGTTTTGGCAACAATGAGGGGTTCGATGTGGACGGGCAGACGGCGGAATATTACCTGAACCGCTATTCTCCGGCATTTTTCCAGGGCAAAACCACCACCCTCCGGACCGGTTTTAATATTGGTTTTTAATCTGTGATAAATCTGTGAAAATCAGCGTAATCTGTGGTGAAAAAGACTACAATTCACCACAGATTACACAGATTAACACAGAGAAGTCACAGATTATTTTATTTTTGCAAAACTTAAATCATTACAAATCTATAATTTAACTGCAATGAGAAAAAGACTAACCTTGACATTAGCCTTTATTTTTGCCATGTGGGCAGGTTATGAAAGTGTTGCCTGCACTAACTTCTTAATTACCAAAGGCGCTTCGAAAGACGGATCGGTGATGATCACCTATGCCGCCGATTCACATACCCTTTACGGTGAGTTGTATCACTGGCCGGCGGCGACCTGGCCTGCCGGCAGCATGCTGGATGTATACGAATGGGACACCGGGAAGTTCCTCGGGCAGATCCCGCAGGTTCCGGTAACTTACAACGTGGTTGGCAATATAAACGAGCACCAGGTGGCCATCGGCGAGACCACTTATGGCGGCCGCAGGGAGCTGGGCAGCCAGCCCGGCGCCATCATGGATTACGGCAGCCTGATGTATATCGCCCTGCAGCGCTCCAAAACGGCGCGGGAAGCTATAAAAGTGATCGCTGAATTGATGAACGATCACGGCTATGCCAGCTCCGGGGAATCAATCTCCGTGGCCGACGCCAACGAGGCATGGATCTTCGAAATGATCGGCAAAGGCGAAGGACAGAAAGGCGCCGTATGGGTGGCTTTGAAGGTTCCCGACGGGTATGTCAGCGCTCATGCCAACCAGGCACGCATTACCACTTTTCCCCGGGCCGATGGAAAAAAATCGATCACCTTCAAGCAGCGCGACAAGCTGATGAACCCCTCCGTGGAGTGTTTCTATGCCGATGATGTGATCACTTTTGCGCGCGAAAAAGGATATTTTAACGGGAAAGACGATGATTTCAGCTTTTCTGACGTATATGCCCCGGTCGATTTCGGCGGCGCCCGCTTCTGCGAGATCAGGGTGTGGTCGTTCTTCAAAGACATCAACAAGGACATGCAGCAATATTACGACTATGTGGTCGGGCACATTAAACACGACGATGTTTTCCCCGACGGGCGGAAGAACGAAAACGGCTTTGCCACCAACCGCATGCCCTTATGGATCAAGCCCGACCGTCTGATCGACGTGCACGAGGTGATGAACTTCATGCGCGACCACCTGGAAGGCACCCCGCTGGATATGGCGCTGGATGCCGGTGCAGGACCGTTTGGGAAGCCTTACCGCTGGCGCCCCCTCACGTTTAAAGTGGATGACGTAACATACTGCAATGAGCGTGCGACAGCCACCCAGCAAACCGGCTTCTGGTTTGTGACACAG
>JAHYJL010000136.1 GCA_019429045.1 Bacteroidales bacterium | reverse complement strand
CCGCCCCGAAAACAGGTGGAAGATCATCCATTATGTGAGGACATTAAGCAATTAATTCAACATTTAAAATTTCAACAATGGATAAGCAGCTCATCATATCTCCACGGTTCAGGTACCTGGTATTCGCTTTGATGGGGATTGGCATCATGGCATTCGTTTACGGATTCATCACTAACCCGACCAAGACCTGGGCAAATCTGCTGGTGAACAATTACTATTTCTTAGCCATTGCGATCGGCGCAACCTTTTTCCTGGCGCTTCAATACATTACGCAATCAGGTTGGTCTTCCGGATTTGTCAGGGTGCCGCAGGCGATAGGTAATTTTATCCCGGTCATCGGGATCCTGATGATACCCATCCTGTTCGGGGTACATTCCATTTACGAATGGACCCATCCGGAAGCCTTGGCAACCGATCCGATTATCGAATACAAGTCGCCTTACCTCAACATGCCGTTCTTCATTATAAGATTGGTGATCTATTTTGCGGCCTGGATCTTTCTCACACAACTACTTAGGAGGTTTTCACTGAGGGAGGACCGCGAAAACGGGCTGACATACTTTCACAAAAGCGAATTCTACTCAAAGGTTTATATTTTTACACTTGCCCTTACTTTCTCACTGGCATCGTTCGACTGGATCATGTCGATCGATGTGCACTGGTTCAGCACTATTTTCGCTGTACGCAATTTTATCATGGCCTTCTTCCATGCGACGGCTATCATAACACTGATCGTCATTATCCTGAATAAACTGGGGTATTTCCCTTTCCTGACCAAGGCCCATCTTCGCGACTTCTCAAAATATATCTTCGCACTCAGCATCATCTGGGTATACATGTGGTTTTCACAGTACATCCTGATCTGGTATGCCAATATCCCCGAAGAGACGGTCTATTACCTTCCCCGTACAAAAGGCGAGTTCGTACCATTATTTTACGGTGAGCTGATCATTAACTGGCTGTTCCCCTTCCTGGCACTGATGTCTAACAAGGTAAAAAAGAATGCCAACGCGCTTATCGTCATATGCAGCGTCCTGGTCATCGGGCAGTGGATCGATATATACCAGCAGGTGATCGTCGGCACATATCATCATCTGGAGATCGGCTTCATCGAAATAGGAACCTTCCTGGGTTTCATCGGGTTATTTGCATACGTTACCGCAAGGTCGCTGGCCGCTGTGCCGCTGGTACCCAAGCATCACCCCTATCTCGAGGAGAGTTTGGAGCATCATTGAGGACGGTAGGACGGTAGGACGGTAAGACGGTAGGACGGTAAGACGGTAGGACGGTAAGACTGTAAGACGGTAAGACTGTAGGACGGTAGGATTATTAGAAAGAGAAAGAGAAAGAGAAAGAAGAAACAAGAAACAAGAAACAAGAAACAAGAAACAAGAAACAAGAAACAAGAAACAAGAAACAAGAAACAAGAAACAAGAAACAAGAAACAAGAAACAAGAAACAAGAAACAAGAAACAAGAAACAACCCATGCGTAAATTTTTCGACTTCATATTCTCCATGCAGTTTGCAGGGACCTTATTGCTTGTATTTGCTGCAGCGATCGGGATGGCCACATTCATTGAAAACGACTTCGGTACACCGGCAGCTAAGGCAGTAGTATACGATGGCCGATGGTTCGAGGCATTACTGGTACTGACTGCCATCTGCCTGATCGGCAGCATGTTCAAATATAAGCTGATTGAAAGGGAACGATACACCACACTGACTTTCCATTTTTCTTTCGTCATTATTCTGATCGGCGCTGCTTTCACAAGGTACGTCGGTTGGGAAGGAACGATGATGATCCGCGAAGGGGAATCTTCCAACGAGATCATTTCGGAAAGGCCATATATACAGGTGACGATGACGAGAAACGGAGAAGCATATAATTTCCATGATCATTATCTGTTCAATGAATTCAAGAAAAACAGGTATAAGCATACCTTTAAGGCAGGGAGTGAAGATTTTCAGCTTGAATTTGTGAGATTGATACCCAACGCTGCCGAGGCCGTGGTGGAGGATCCGGAAGGCATGCCGATCATCACCTATGTGGTGGCCAGCCAGGAAGGGCGTGTAAATGCATTGATCCGGGAAGGTGAATGCAAGACAACTTCCGGGCTGACTATGTGCTTCAATACCGAAACGAACGATGCCAATTCGATCAGGATTGTTTACTCGTCGGAGACCGGATTGAACTTCATCACCAACCTGGAGGCAAAAATAACCAACATGATGTCGGGTGAATCGGAAACCCTTGTAAAAGATTCATTATACCCTTTGAATGTCATGCAGTTATACGATTTCGGCGGGATACAGCTGGTGGTCCGCTCCTTCTACCCTGCCGGTAAAACACAATATGTAAGCTCCCCGCATGAAACCAGCGGTATTTCGGCCATTGTAATGAACCTGAGTTACCAGGGGATGCAACAGGAAGTCGGGATCATCGGCGGGAAAGGGATGATAGGAAGGCCTGCTGTCGTGAATATCGCCGATGCTGTGTTTTCCATCTCCTATGGTTCAAGGATCATTCATACCCCATTTTCGGTCTATCTCCGGGATTTCCAGCTGGAGCGCTATCCCGGCTCGCAAAGCCCTTCATCCTTTGCCAGCGAAGTAACCGTTATCGATCCCCGGAAAAACCTGGAAATGCCTTACCGTATCTATATGAATAACATTCTGAATTACGGTGGATTCCGGTTCTTCCAATCCTCATACGACAAAGATGAAATGGGGACGATACTTTCGGTGAACCACGACGGACTTGGCACCATGGTAACCTATTTTGGCTATGCTTTGATGACTATCGGGCTGATCCTGAGCTTTTTCAGTCGCAATGGCCGGTTCCGCCAGCTGGCCCGGGCTACCGCCCAGTTAAATAAATCTGCAGCAGCAGTTCTTGTTGCCTTGCTGCTCAGCCCGGCTTTACTTGCTTCCGATGCCTTTGAAAACGAAAATCCAACAATCGACGCGCGAAATATCAGTGCCAGCCATGCCAAAGATTTCGGCAAACTGCTGGTGCAAGACCGGGATGGAAGGATGAAGCCTGTGAATACTTTATCTTCTGAAATATTACGGAAGATTTACCGTAAAGACAAGCTGGAAGAGCTGAACAGCGACCAGGTTTTCCTGGGAATGCTGACTTACCCTGAATACTGGCAAACGGTTCCTATGATTAAGATAACACATAAGGAAATCAAAAAGATTACCGGTATTTCCGGAGGTTATGCCTCATTCGTTGATTTTCTTGACCCTCAAATGGGTTATTACAAGCTGTTTGACCAGATTAATGCTGCCTATGCAAAAAAACCGGCCGAGCGGAACACATTCGACAAAGATGTCATGAAGGTCGATGAAAGGGTCAATATTTTCTTCATGGCCATATCAGGAGACTTTCTGACGATCTTTCCCGAGCCCGGCCACCCCGAAAACAAGTGGCATAACCCGTCGGATCCCTATAATTATTTTGATTCTACTGATGCGGTATTCGTGGCCAATATCATGCCGATGTACTATAACGCCGTTCTTGAAGCGATGCAGTCGAACGACTGGGCACCGGCCGATACGCTGCTCAGTTACCTGAAACTGTTCCAGGACCGGCACGGAGAATCGATGATCCCTTCCAAGACCAAACTGAATGTAGAAATCCTTTATAATAACATTAACATTTTCAACCGCTTATATTCCTTATACGGATTGATCGGGTTCATTTTTATCATCACTCTGTTCATTAAAATATTGAGTCAGAACTTACGGCTTAAATGGATCTTAAGGATTTTGGCAGGACTGATTATTGCCGGTTTCATCATGCACACCATCGGCCTGGCGATGCGATGGTACATCAGCGGGCACGCCCCCTGGAGCGACGGTTATGAAACCATGATCTACATCGCGTGGGGAACGGTTCTGTCCGGGGTCATCTTCCTCCGACGCTCGAAGATAACCTTGGCCACCACGGCCATTCTGGCATCTGTTACCCTGATGGTTGCCCATATGAGCTGGCTGGACCCCGAAATCACCAACCTGGTCCCGGTGCTCAAATCCTACTGGCTGATCATCCACGTGGCCATCATCACAGCCAGTTACAGCTTCCTGGGCGTCGGCGCCCTGCTCGGTCTGCTGAACCTGTTGCTGATCGGCCTGGAGAACAGGAAAAATACGCTGCGGTTTAAAACGATCATCCAGGAACTGACCAACATCAACGAGATGAACCTGATCATCGGGCTGTTCCTGCTGACGATCGGCACTTTCCTGGGAGGCGTATGGGCCAATGAGTCGTGGGGACGTTACTGGGGCTGGGACGCCAAGGAGACCTGGGCGCTGGTGACGATCCTGGTTTATTCCTTCATCATCCACATGCGGCTGATCCCGGGAATGGGCGGAACATTTGGCTTCAACTTCGCCGCCCTGATCGGCTTCAGCTCGGTGCTGATGACCTACTTCGGTGTCAATTACTACTTGTCGGGATTACATTCCTACGCTGCCGGCGACCCGGTGCCAATCCCAACCTTTGTGTACTACAGCGTGGCCATTGTACTGGCCGTATCGCTGCTATCGTATCTCAATCATCTGAAGATGAAAAAATTAAGCTGACAGGCCGGCAATATTGTTCATCCTTCGCGGACTGAACCTCGGGGTCTCATACCTCAGCCCCAGGATTGAAAAACAGGCTGATAAGACCGTTATCGAATGTTGCGAGTCAAAAAAATGAGAATTTATTGACTTTCCTTCGATACTAATGGTTATATTTGCCTTCAGGTAAATCAAATCAATTCATCATTTATTTAAAACAACAACCATGAAAAGAATTAGCCTTTTGCTTGTTATGTTATTAGCCGCTTTTGGATGGATCATAACGAGTTGCGGTTCAGGCCCGCAAAAGCAAACCCAGGAAGCTGAAACAGTTGTGCAGGATGAGGCCGAAGCCCCTGTTATGACCGATGAAATGGCCATAATGATGGCACGTGGTGAACAGATTTACAAGGAAAAATGCCTGGCATGCCACCAGGCCAATGGACACGGGCTTCCCAATGCATTCCCCACCCTGGTCGGATCCGACTTTCTGCTGAATCAGACAGTAATGGCTGTTTCGCAGGTACTCAACGGCTCGGAAAAGGTCCCTTCTCCAAAAACCATAAAATATCCCGCCCCGATGCCGCCACAGGCTGATACCAAAGAAGATGCAGTTGCCGTTATCAATTATGTACTGAATAATTTCGGGAATGATGGTGGTTATATTACCCTGGATGATGTGGCCCATATCGTCATCGAACCGCGCGATATTTAAACCATCATTTGTGAAAATTTCTAAGTTTATATTGCTGCTGGGAATCCTGGCAGCATGCACTGGCGCACCCCGCACGGCAGAACAGGCTGAAGTGCAAGAACCCCTTCCATCTACAGGGGCTTTCGGGATGGAGGTCAACATTGATGAGGCGATTGATGCATCCGCGGTGGCTGACTACTTTGCAGATTCGGATACCCTGGCGCTCACTGTTTCGGGCGGTATTGCCGCTTCCTGCAAGTACTCGGGATGCTGGATGGACATCGATATGGGCAACGGCGAAACCATTCACGTAACCTTCCTCGATGACGACTTCTCGATCCCGCTGGATGCATCCGGAAAATATGCCATAGCAAAGGGGACCGTCATCCGCAGAATGATCCCCGTGGAAACCTTGCAAAATTTTGCCCGTGATGAGGGACAGCGTGAAGAAGATATTGCACTGATAACCGAACCCGCATGGGCCTATAAAATGATCGCCACCGTCGTTATCATTGAGGAGTAAGCACCCATTCTATCTTCTAACTTCTGTCTTCTGTCTTCTGTCTACTCAATAAAAAACTTGCAACCTATTTAGAATTATTCTAAATTTGTCACCAGTTTTTTTTAATTAAAACCAAATCAAATGATGAGAAGTGTATTTCTGTTTATTCTTATAATGATCTTCAGTATGCCTGCACTGTTTTCACAGGAAGGAGAACAGCTTGGGATTTATGAGAAGCTGGACCAGTATATCCCTGATGACCTGGTGTTTGTGACCGAAAATTATGACACGGTCAACCTGTTGGCTCAGATCGACAAACCCACGGTCATTGTCCCGGTCTATTACGAATGCCCCGGTCTTTGCAGCCCATTGCTTGAGGGTGTGGCAGATGTTATATCAAAAGCAAGAATAGAGCTGGGAAAAGATTACCAGGTATTCACCATCAGCTTTAACCCGGCTGAAAAACCCAGGCTGGCTAAAGAAAAGAAAGAAACCTACGCCAGGCTGGCCAAAAATGTCAGCAACCTTGAAACGGGCTGGGTCTTCCACACCGGCGATAGCCTGAATATTCATCATCTCCTGACCAGTCTCGGTTACATGATCAAAAAGGAGGGCAGGGACTGGATACACCCGGGGGCAATCATAGTTTTAAGTCCTGACGGCAAGATCACCCGGTATCTTCACGGGACCTACTTCCTTCCTTTTGACCTCAAAATGGCTATAGTGGAAGCCGCGCAGGGCAGATCGGGCCCAACGATCAACAAAGTGCTGAAATTTTGTTTCAGCTACGACGCTGAAGGGAAAAAATATGTCTTCAATATAACAAAAGTTTCCGGCAGTATTATAATTTTACTGGCGCTTGGATTTTTCATCACCCTTGTTATGAAAAGCAAGCGCACCACATTACCAAAAACTGAGAAATAGCATATGTCAATAACCGCTGCAAATCCCGACCTGTCGTTTTACCAGGTCGCCAAAGGTATCCGGTCATGGTTGTTCACCCTTGACCACAAGCGGATAGCCCTGTTATATTTTTATACAATTTCTTCCTTTTTCCTGGTTGGCATGGCCCTGGGCTTCCTGATGCGGCTGGAGCTGATCGCCCCGGGGAAAGACCTGATGGAAGCCCATACTTACAACCAGATCTTCACCCTTCACGGGGTCATCATGATCTTTTTGTTCATCATCCCGGTGATCCCGGCCATCTTCGGCAATTTCTTCCTACCCATCATGATCGGCACCGACGACGTGGCTTTCCCTAAACTGAACCTAACGTCGTGGTACCTCTATATCTTCGGCGGTGCGCTGGCCCTGCTGACTCTGGTGGTGGGCGATGGCCCCGCCGATACCGGCTGGACCTTC
>JAHYJL010000135.1 GCA_019429045.1 Bacteroidales bacterium | reverse complement strand
TTACAATAATGTTGATAAATTTTTAACATATTGTTATTCAGCATGTTATAACTACGACTTATGAACAATTTTGATTGTGAAAACAATTCTCTGTTTTTGCCTAATAACCTTTTTAGACTGGACTCATCTATGAATTTATTCTCAACGCGTATTAAGTCGTACTGACCCAAAGGTAAATTTTTGTCTTCATCTGAAGTTTTTATTTCCTTGCCTCTCCATGTTTTCTGGAAAAATGAGTTTTCCATATATCTTCCATTTTAATTTATTCCAAATATAGGAAATTATTGAATGCGAATCCGGTGGAGCATTATAAAATAAAATATCTAACAGACAACATACAACATACAACCCTCTCCACTCACGCTAACAAACCTTTTTTCCGTATTTTTGTTCCCTGTTTAAACGCCTGTCTGATATGATGAGGGAAGAGACTGTTACCAAAAAGAAAGCGAGCGCGAAGAAATCCGGGAAATATAACCGGGAGGAGGTGCTGCGCGATTACCGCACTGCCAACGAGAGCCGCCAGGCGAGCCTGATGGGGCGCCGTGAGGTGCTGGGCGGCAAGGCGAAGTTCGGTATCTTCGGCGACGGCAAGGAGATTCCGCAGCTTGCCATGGCCAAGGTATTCCGTGAAGGCGACTGGCGCTCGGGCTATTACCGCGACCAGACCTTCATGCTGGCTGCCGGGATGATGACGCTGGAGGAATTCTTCGCCCAATTGTACGGCGATACCGATATTTCCTTCAACCCGCAAACGGCCGGCCGGGTGATGAACAACCACTTTGCCACACGCAGCCTGGATGAGAACGGCGAATGGAAAGACCTGATGCAGCAGAAGAACGCCTCGGCTGACATCTCTCCTACCGCCGGCCAGATGCCGCGCCTGCTGGGACTGGCTCTGGCGTCGAAAATATACCGTCATAACCCGCAACTGCAAAACCTTACACGCTTCACCAGCAAGGGCAGCGAGGTGGCTTTCGGCACCATCGGCGAAGCCAGTACCTCGGAAGGCCATTTCTTTGAAACGATCAACGCCGCCGGCGTGCTGAAGGTGCCGATGGTCATCTCTATCTGGGACGACGGCTGGGGGATCTCCGTCAGCAAAAAATACCAGACCACGAAAGAAAGTATCTCCGAGATCCTGCGCGGTTTCGAACTGGACGAAAACGGGGACGGTTACCTGATTTACAAGCTAAAGGGCTGGGATTACCCCGGTCTTTGCCAGGCTTATGCAGAGGGGGTGGCCCTGTGCAGGGAAGAACATATCCCGGTGATCTTCCATGTTGAGGAATGTACACAGCCGCAGGGCCATTCCACTTTGGGATCGCATGAGCGTTACAAATCGCCCGAACGGCTGGCCTGGGAGGTGGATTTCGACGGCATCCGGAAGATGCGGGAGTGGATCCTGGCAGAGAAACTGGCGACGGAGCAAGAACTCGATACTATTGAGAATGAGGCGGCTAAGCGTACCCGCCAGGCCCGGAAAAAAGCCTGGAATCACTTCCTGGAACCGATGCGCCGCCAGCGTGACGATTTCCTGCGCATGGCTGACGTGAGCACCTGCAATTGCGCCAAGACCGCGCGCATCAATGCTATCAAGGATGAACTGCGCAACGTCGGGGAACCCATCTGGAAGGATATCATGTCGTCGGGCAAAAAGATCCTGCGCCTGATATGCGACTCCTGCAGCAACCCGGAGAATTCATTAAAAAAGAACGTAATGGCCTGGCGGGATGTCGCCATGCAGCGTCACTACGAAAATTACAACTCGCATCTCCACAGCGAATCGGCTTATAATGCATTGAATGTTAAGGAAGTACCAGTCATCATCGACAGGAACGCCCCGTTGGCGCCGGGCCGGGAGATCCTGCGGGATAATTTCGACTACATCCTGGAACATTTTCCTGAGACAATGGTTTTCGGGGAAGATGTCGGTAAGATCGGCGGGGTTAACCAGACCCTGGAGGGCTTGCAGGCCAAATACGGGGAGTTGCGGGTTGCCGACACCGGCATCCGGGAGGCGACGATCATCGGGCAGGGCATTGGCCTGGCCATGAGAGGGCTGCGGCCCATTGCCGAGATACAGTATTTCGATTATCTGCTGTATGGTTTGCAGGTGATCAGCGACGACCTGGCCACGCTGCAATACCGCACCCGCGGCGGGCAGAAAGCGCCCATGATCATCTCCACCCGAGGGCACCGCCTCGAAGGGATCTGGCACTCGGGCTCGGCGCTCAGCATGGTGATCAACTCGATCCGCGGGGTGCACGTCCTGGTGCCGCGAAACATGACCCAGGCGGCCGGGTTCTACAACACCATCATCCGGTCCGACGAGCCCGCCCTGATCATCGAGCCCCTGAACGCCTACCGGCTCCGGGAGCCGAAACCGATGAATACCGGCGAGTTCACCGTGCCGCTGGGGAAACCGGAAATCCTGAAAACCGGAACAGATATTACGGTGGTAACATACGGAGCCTGTGTCAGGATCGCACAGGATGCCGCCGTGCAGCTCCAGGAATTCGGCATCGACGTAGAACTGATCGACGTGCAGTCGCTGCTGCCGTTCGACCTGGACCACGTGATCACCGAATCGTTGAAAAAAACCAGCAAGGTGCTGTTCTTCGACGAGGATGTCCCCGGCGGGGCTACATCCTACATGATGCAAAAAGTACTCGAAGAACAGGGAGGCTATTATTATCTCGACGCCCAGCCGCGGACACTGACAGCTCACGCCCACCGGCCCGCCTACAGCACCGATGGCGATTATTTCAGCAACCCCAACGCGGAGGATGTGTTCGACAGCGTCTATAATATGATGCATGAGGTTAACCCGGTGAAATACCCGAAAATATTTTAACAAGTACTGGTACCGAACCGGCCATGCACAACATCGAACCATTTTACAACTGGCGCCATCTATACATCGCATCGGAGGATGTACATTCCCCCTTCTACGGAAATGTAAATTCCGAATTTGAGTTTACGCACGCTGTCTATAATTACCTGATCCATCCCCAGTGGGACGAGATGGGGTCTGCCACCTTATACCTGAAGGTACTCTTTGTCAATTACGACCTGGGCTTTGCTATCATCGAGCTGATCGGGGAATGGAATGATGCCCTTTACAACGACATTATGTATCTCAAGCGGAACATTGCCGATGTCATGATCGCGCAGGGAATCACAAAATATATCCTGATAGGGGAAAATGTATTCAATTATCATGCTTTGGAAGACGACTATTACCAGGAATGGTTCGATGACCTGGAAGAAGGCTGGATCGTGGCGCTGAATTTCCGCGACCATGTGATCCGGGAGTTCAAACGGGCCCATATTGACTACTACCTGGCCCTGGGAGGCAGGTTTGACCGTTTCGACTGGCGCGTGTTTGACCCGAACCAGTTGTTCAGCGTGATCGATGCACAAGTCTTGAAAAGATTAAATCCATGAGAAAGAGCTACCGAATAAAAGTTTCCGGCAAGGTACAGAATGTCGGTTTCCGTTTTTACACCGTAAAGAAAGCCAAAGAGTTTGATATCAGCGGGTTTGTGCGGAACGAACCGGACGGGTCGGTTTACATTGAAGCTGAAGGCAAGACGGTTGACCTGGACACTTTCAGGGACTGGTGCCGGCAGGGACCGCAATGGGCCAAGGTTGACAAGCTGGAAATACAGGAAATGCCTGTTATGGATTACCAGGGTTTCGTGGTTAAGTAAGCACTATTGTTTTATGGCACGCAGTATTTCACGTTTCCCGAAAGGTCCGGGCAGTTTTTCAATGCCGAACCCAGCCTCTTTCAGGTTCCTTTTTACCTGCCCTTTGGTAGAATAGGTTACCAAAGTACCACCCGGTTTTAAAGCTGCGAACATCTTTTTAAAAACTTCAGCAGTCCACATATCCGGCTGAACGTCAGGCCCGAAAGCATCGAAATAGACCAGGTCGAAAAACCCGCCTGCAGAAACATATTGCTGAATGGTTTGCTGGATCTTCAACAATGCGAAAAAGTCATCAAGCGGCGTCCATTCTTCCCAGGGGGATTCGTGAAGCAGCAGAAATGTCTTTTTACTTTCCTTTGAATCGGTATAGGGCGGGAAATGCAAATCACTGCAAATTACCACGGGCAATGGATGGGGCTCTAATGCAAAATACCGGATCTGAACATTATCTTTCACTGCAGAAAGCCAGGTAAGATAGGCATTGAGCCCGGTACCAAAGCCTATTTCGAGAATGTTGATTTGATTTTTTCCTGTTTTGACATGATCATAACCGGCACCGATGAAAACGTGGAGCGATTCGGTCACTGCACCATAATGACTATGATAATGCTCATTCAGCTCCGGGATGAACAATGTGTGCGAACCATCGCCGGTGATCTTCAGCTCCAATGTATATCGTGGTGTTAAGTCCACCTTTTATTTATTGTAGATGATATGAAAATCGACCAGTTTATCATCGAAGACTAATTGGTGCACCAGGTTTGATGTCACAAACTGTATCACGTCGAGCACATTTCCGTTGACCAGGTAGAGATAATTATTCAGGCTGTCGTATTTGCCAAACTGATAAGTTGCATGGAGATAATCCGTGACCTGGTTATGATATCTGTTAAACATTAATACCTTTTCAGGCGTCAGGATCAGGAAAAGATGATCGTCAATCTTCAGCGCGGAAATGATCCTGACATTCTCCAGTACCGACAGCTCTGTCAATTTCAGGGACCCGGGGTCATATTCGCTGATGATCGCCTTTTCAGTTGTATTTGACAGTATCAGCACTTTATCATCAAAGGGGATCAGCACGGTGATGTCCTGATGGAGTAACCGCTGTATCCGGATCACGCCTGTGGGCCGGTAAAAAACAGTCAGCTCGGTCTCGGCTCCATTGAGGGAGACGTGTTCGGCATAGATATACTTATCATCCGCGGCGAGGCACTGGATGGTTTTTCCGCCGGCAGGGGGTGTCCGGACGACAAGGTTGCCATAGTTATTCAGAATCCCGGCATCTCCGTTCAAGTTGGAGAAGACCAAATGCCGGTCGACCCACAGCCCGGTAAACTCCGGCCGGGGCGGGGCGGCGGCATACTCCCGGACAATTTCCCAGGTATCTGTAGAAAACGTGTGAATGACGCCCGGGGTTTCCGAGACGAAAAAGAACTGTTCCCACAGGCTGCTCATCCCTGAAAGCCGGAAACTCTTCGGAAACACGAATGAGGTGTCTGTCTCAAAATTGCTGTCCATCCGGGTGATTACCGATTTAAAGCTGAGCGGCTCGGTAACGGCTACATATCCAAGTAAGGTAAGGGGTGTTTCAATCATGTTGACCGTTACGGAAGCCTGCCTGACCTGGTAACCGTCGCTGGCCGTCACCACCAGGTTGTAACCGCCGCTTTTCAGCGATTTATCGGATATGACCAGATAGGTACTGATCTTGAAATAAGATGTTTCCGGATTGAAGTACCTGACGGGCGCCACCGGGATCTTATCCTTGTTCACCAACGCCACGGTAACGGAACGGATCACACGGTTGTCGTCAACTTCTCCTTTGACATAAAGCGTATCGGGGACTTGCAGTGAATGCCCTGAATTCGGTTGGAAGATGACGATCACCGGTGCAGAATAATCGCTCACATCCCTACAGGAAAAAAGAAGCAAGATGATAATTGCCAAAACCAACATGATGGGCCTGATAAACATTGCTTGAGAAGTTATACTGCTTTTCAAAGTTAGAATTATTTACTTTTGAAATAAATTCAAGAAACAAGAAACAAGAAACTAGAAACAATAAACCACCATGCTCCAGCATCTCCCCATTGAAAACATCCTTTTCCTCGACATTGAAACTGTCCCTGCCTATGCGACCTACGATGAAATGCCGGACAATTTCAGGAAACTGTGGGACCATAAAGCGGAGTTCTTAAAGAAATTACCGGAGGATACGCCGGAGTCGATTTTTCCCCGCGCTGGCATCTATGCCGAATTCGGCAGGATCATATGTATTTCGGCCGGGTTCTTCCGGAAGAAGGAATTTAGGATCAAGTCATTTTACGGAGATGATGAGTTCATTGTCCTGAAAGAGTTCTGCCAGTTACTTAAATCTCATTTCAATACGGAAGATAAACTGCTTTGCGCCCACAACGGCAAGGAGTTCGACTTCCCTTTCCTGGCCAGGCGCATCCTGATCAACGACTTGCCGTTGCCGTTCATCCTCGACATTGCTGGGAAAAAGCCCTGGGAGATCAGGCACCTGGATACGATGGAGCTATGGAAATTCGGCGATTACAAGCACTTCACCTCGCTGGAGCTGCTCGCGGCCGTTTTCGATATCCCCACTCCCAAGGATGATATCAACGGCGCTGATATCCACCGGGTTTACTGGCAGGAGCATGACCTCGAACGCATCCGGATTTACTGCCAGAAGGATGTCCTGACCATTGCCCGGCTTTTCCTGAAATACCAGCAACAGCCGACGGTCAGCGATGAGCAGGTAATTATTGTGGAATAGTTGAATATGGTCATATAGTAGTCATATAATTAGTAAATGTTCTTCATTTTATGATTAATATAACGAAACCCACGCTGCTGCTGAACAAAGAACAATGCATGGCCAACATCACGCAGATGTATGAGAAGGCCCGGAAAAGCAATGTCCGCTTCAGGCCGCATTTCAAGACCCATAATTCGGCTTATATCGGCAACTGGTTCCGCAAGCTGGGCATCCATAGCATTACGGTATCATCGACTGCCATGGCCAAATATTTTGCGGCTTACGGGTGGCGCGATATCACGATCGCATTCCCGGTCAACCCCCTTGAACTGGGAGTGATTTCAGAGCTATCCAACGAGGTAACGTTGAATTTACAGGGGGATAACATGGATATCCTGTTGCAATTGGAAAATGTGACCAGTCACCAAACCGGTTTTTTCATCGAAATTGACACCGGCCACCACCGCTCCGGCCTGTCATGGAAGGATCACGGCGAGATCGACGGGATGATGGACTGGTTCGGGAAGTCTACACGATTGAAATTCAGAGGGTTTCTCACTCATTCGGGGCACACCTATCATGCCGACAGCCGGGAAGAGATCATTGGGATTTATAATGATACGGTATCCAAGATGAATTATCTCAAGGAGAGATACATCGAATACTTCCCAGATCGGAAGAGCACAC
>JAHYJL010000134.1 GCA_019429045.1 Bacteroidales bacterium | reverse complement strand
TTGTTTTTTGAATTCGCCAGACCGGCGCAATTCCAGCTTTGCGAAGTTTGTCCCGCCATAAGCGGCAAATTCGACGGCCGCCAGCGGCAGTTCGAGCAACGCTTTCAGGCTGGCTGGCCCCATTCCCTGGCCGACCTCTTTCACGATCACCGGATAGCGTGTCATTTCAAGGAAAGTGCGGATGGTATCGATCGGGGGCTGGCTTAACCTGTCACCCTCGGGCTGCAGCCATTCCTGCAGCGGGTTGACGTGGATGATGATGCCGTCGGCCCGCAGCCTTTCTACCAGCTTTTCCGCCGGGCTTATGTCGCCCTGCAGCACCATTTCCTCCAGTTGGGCGATGCCAAGGTTGGCATAGAAGGGTAATTCGTCACCGATCACGTCACGCATGTCGAAGTCAGCGAAGTGCTCATCGCTGTTCAGCAGCGGGCGGCACGACCCCAGGCCCATCCCGAAACCGTATTCCCGGCATACCCTGGCCAGGTTACGGTTGATATGCCCGGCCAGGCGCGTCCCGCCTGTCATGCTCGACACCCATAGCGGCGCCCTGTGCATCTTGCCAAGGAATTTAAAAGGGCGAAGAGGAGTTGCAGGATGCTTTGACAGCAGCGGTTCATAATAAAAACGCCTATCGAGAGCCTCCATACCGGTCCTGGACTGAAACGCCAGGTCAATGTGGTCTTTTTTACGGTCTACCATTCTTCCTCAATGATGACTTCTTCCGGTTTCATTTTATCTTTCAGCGACCTGATCAGTTCATCGGTAACAAACGCATTGATCTGGTCCAGGTATAGCTGCCATTTTTCATCATAGTCAGGCTGGCTTTTGTCGAGCCATTTTTCAATAGGATAACGCGAAACCTGCCTGAGCAGGAAATTATCAACTACATAGCGATACCGGTCTTCCTTGAACTCAATCTTAGCAGAGTAAAGGATCATTCCAGCTTCTTTTCGGTTACCATTCTCGTCATAATCATAGATCCTGAACTGGTGCTGGATCCTGATCAGACCTGTTGCCTGGTCGCGGACCTTTGTTGCTTCCCATGGGTTAGCATAAAAAGTATGCAGCCAGGAGGAGCAACGATTGAACAGTTCGTCCTTACTCCCTTTCTCTTCCACCACCTCCTGGTAGGTGATCAGGCTTGTGACCTGGTCGACCTGCATGGGGATGTTTCGGATGTCCTGAGCAAAGGAAAACAGTGAAAAAAACAAAAAGATATATAAAATGTTCAGCGCTTTCATAGGTTGTGATATCTGCAAAAGACAAAGTTACGAATTAAATGCAAAAAAAAGGGGATACCTTCATAAAAGGCATCCCCTGGTAATATCGGATTTGAAGGATATTAGTACATGCCGTCATGCATGCCACCGCCCATGGGCATCTTTGGCTCTTTGTCCTCTTTGATGTCGGCCAGCAGGCACTCGGTAGTCAGCAGCATACCGGCAATGGATGCGGCATTCTCCAGGGCTACCCGGGCTACCTTGGTCGGGTCGATCACACCAGAATCGAAGAGATTCTCGTATACCTCGGTGCGGGCGTTGAAACCGAAATCTTCCTTGCCTTCGCGTACGCGCTGAACGATTACCGAACCTTCCAAACCGGCGTTTTCGACGATCTGCCGCAGCGGCTCTTCGAGAACACGGCGGATAATGGCAACGCCAGTGGTCTGGTCTTCGTTTTCGCCTTTCAGGTTGGCAATGGCATCGATGGCGCGGAGGTAAGCGACACCGCCACCAGGGATGATCCCTTCTTCTATAGCTGCGCGGGTGGCATTGAGCGCATCATCGAAGCGGTCTTTCCGTTCCTTCATTTCGACCTCGCTGGCTGCCCCGACGTAAATCACCGCTACCCCGCCAGCCAGTTTCGCCAAGCGCTCCTGCAGCTTTTCCTTATCGTAATCCGAGGTGGTGTTTTCAATCTGCGATTTGATCTGCTTGACGCGGGCAGTGATATTCTCTTTCTTGCCCTTTCCGCCAACGATAGTCGTATTGTCTTTGCTGACTGTGATCTTTTCAGATTCACCCAGGTATTGCAGGGTGGCATCTTCCAGCTTGAATCCTTTCTCTTCGGTGATCACCGTACCGCCGGTCAATATGGCGATATCTTCGAGCATCTCCTTCCTGCGATCGCCGAAGCCGGGGGCTTTCACCGCCACCACTTTCAGGGCGCCCCTGATCTTGTTCACCACCAGGGTAGCCAGCGCTTCGCTTTCCACATCTTCGGAAATGATCAGCAGCGGACGACCGGTCTGGGCGGCTTTTTCCAGGATCGGCAAAAGATCCTTCATGATAGAGATCTTCTTATCATGGATCAGGATGTAAGGATTTTCGTAAACCGATTCCATCTTTTCTGTGTCGGTCACAAAGTATGGTGAAATGTAACCGCGGTCGAATTGCATCCCTTCCACCACATCGACATAAGTTTCCATGCTCTTGGCTTCTTCGATGGTGATCACGCCTTCTTTCTTCACTTTGGCCATCGCTTCGGCGATCAGTTTTCCAATCATAACATCATTGTTAGCTGAAACGGCGGCTACCTGCTCGATCTTCTCGTTGCTGTCGCCAATCTGTTTGGTCTGCTTCTTCAGCGATTCGATCACTTTTGCCACGGCGATGTCAATCCCTCTTTTTAGTTCCATAGGATTGGCGCCGGCGGTGACATTTTTAAGTCCCGTTGTGAAGATAGCCTGGGCCAATACTGTGGCGGTTGTCGTACCGTCACCGGCCAGGTCGTTGGTCTTGGAGGCAACCTCCTTCACCATCTGGGCGCCCATGTTTTCGGCATTGTCTTTCAGCTCAATTTCCCTGGCGACGGTCACACCGTCCTTGCTGATCATCGGCGATCCGAATGATTTCTGGATGATGACATTGCGACCTTTAGGTCCTAGTGTCACTTTGACTGCATTTGAAAGTTCATCGACCCCTTTCTTCAGTTTTTCCCTGGCGGCCAGGTCGAATATAATCTCTTTTGCCATATTATTTAAATTTTAAGGTTTATGAAATGATGATTTGATTAAACAATTGCGACAATATCCGACTCCCTCATGATCAGGTAATTCTTCCCTTCATAGGAAATTTCGGTCCCTGCATATTTTGCATAGAGGACCTGATCGTTGATCTTCACGGTCATGGGTTCGTCCTTTTTGCCGGGGCCGATTGCCACGACAGTTCCGCGCTGTGGTTTTTCCTTGGCGGTATCCGGAATGATAAGCCCGCCAGCTGTTTTCTCTTCGGCCTGGGCCGGTTCAATGATTACCCTGTCAGCTAAAGGTTTGATACTGATTTTTGCCATATACAATAAGTTTTAATGGTTTAACACTTTCTGACCTGACCGCTCATATTTTGTGCCAAAGCGGATAAAAATAAGAAATGTCAGAATCTCATGACATTCTGACATTTCTTAATAAAAAATATTTAAGGTGCTTAATCCTGCTCCGGGGGGATCATGCTGGGCGGAAGTGGTTGCATGTTCTCAATTTTCTCGCGTAACTCGGTGTCCTGAACTCCTTTTGTTGCATATCCCCTGGGAATGACCAGGATGGAGATCAGTGTCAGCGACAATAATGCAATCGCCAGCGACCAGGTTGCTTTTTCAAGGAAATCTGCCGTTTTGCGAACGCCCATGATCTGGCCGGTGGAACCGAAGTTGGCAGCCAGTCCGCCACCCTTGCTGTTCTGTACCAATACGACCAATATTAAAAGAATGCAGGCGATCAGGATCAATACCGAAATCAAAATATATAAGCCCATTGTATCAGGATTTTAAAGTTCTTTTTTTAGTTTTTCAATTTGGGCTGCAAAGTAACTACTTTTTTGGGGATTTTTCAACATTAATCGTTGATATATTTTTATGGCCTTTTCTATTTTCCCTTGAGCGGCTACCAACCTGGCCAGCGTTTCGCTCAGGATGCCGTCATTTTCCTCGATGCTGCGCCGGGCCGACTCTTCCGGGCTGAAAAAAACCGCTTTTTCTGTTTGCTCCTGCTGCCTTCCTGCGATGAATTCATCCAGCAGTTCATCCTTTGGTAATGGGCGGATGCGCGACATGTCATCGCGTAATATGTCATGTTGCGCCACAGGGCCGGTAATTTCTTTCTTTTTTTCTATCAATTCCTGCAATCTGGCCTGGTTCAGCTCTATCTCCCGCAGGCGTGATTTAATCTGATCTTCCAGGTCACGGATCAGATAATCCTTATCCGGTTTATCTGCTTCTAAAACAGTAGCCTGTGATGCAGGTGTTTCACTTCCCCTGGATGCCAAATAGTTGTTAACCATCGATATCCAGTCCTTCAGTTTCGCCCGGTCAGGTGCATAGACCGAACAACGGCGCAGTTCCCCTTCAAACCGGTAGTCATTCAGCAGTTGCAGGTTCAGTGTAAATAGTAAGCGTGCAGTCTGAAAAAACGGATAATCCCGGGTAAGCTGCTGCAAATCGCGCAGGCTTCCGGTATCCAGCGTAAGCGGATCATTTAACCAATGAAAAAAAGACTGCCGTTCCATGGATCTTCTAACTATCGGTTACCAGTTCACAACTGCCCTGTTGAAAATATCGTCCACCAGCGCCTCATTGATCAATGCAAGTAATTGGTCCTTGACGGCATTGAGGTCCTGGGTGCTGGGATAGTCTTCATATCGCGAAAAGGTGGTTTCAAAGTCCTTACTCGGATCGAGGGTATTGACATATTTCACCCGGACCTGAACGTTCAGGCGATTCTGAGCAGCCGTCTGGTCAGCCTGTATGGCTATCGGCCGGGTTGAGTAATCGGTGATCACGCCCTCCAGGTGCAGATCCCCGTCCTGGCTGACAAAGCTGAGGCTCGTTTGCGACAGGAACTTATCGCGTAATGCATCGGTAAGGTTATGGCTAAGTGTTGGCTCGATAAAGGGGGCGTTGTTAATAAAATAACTGATAGAGATGGTTTTGGCGCCAACGGGGATAGAGGCTCCGGTAAAGGAGTAAACGCCGCACCCGGCCAATGCCAGCATGTAAAGCAGCAATAGAAAACCGCTAGCTTTAATCAATTTCATATTCCTTGATCTTTCTGTAGAGGGTTCTTTCGGAGATGCCGAGCTCCCGGGCAGCGTGCTTACGCTTACCATTGTATTTTTCCAGTGCTTTCCGGATCAGGTCGATCTCCTTTTTCCGCAGCGACAATGATTCCTCTACAATTTCTGAATCCTGGATGGGCTCTTCAAAATCCTGATTGTATTCTTTTTGTAAAGCCACCGGTGGTTCGGGTTTGCGGATACTGACCTGCTGCTCATCATCCAGGTTCAGAAAATGGGAATTGGATTCTGCCAGGTGCACATGGTTTTTATCCCCTTCCAATATATCGCCAACGATCTTCTTGAGGTCGTGGATATCCTTTTTCATATCGAAAAGGACTTTATATAGCAAATCGCGTTCGGTAAACGATGCATCCCGCGTTTCTCCCTGGTATAAAACCGGAAGTTCGCTAAATGAACTTTCCGGCAGGTAGCGCCGGAGGTTTTCAGGGCTTATTTTCCGGTTGCGCTCAATAATGGAAATCTGCTCGGTAATATTTTTCAATTGCCTGACATTTCCAGGCCAGCGGTAATTCTCGATCATCAGCCTGGCCTCTTCGGTCATTTCCAGCACCGGCATCCGGTATTTTTCAGCAAAGTCGGCGGCAAACTTGCGGAAGAGCAAAACGATATCTTCCTTGCGTTCCCGTAATGGTGGAATAATAATGGGCACATTGCTGAGCCTGTAATACAGGTCCTCCCTGAATTTTCCCTTCCGGATGGCCCCTTCCACGTTCACATTGGTAGCGGCTACCACCCTGACATCGGTTTTGAGCACTTTGGAAGAACCCACCTTCAGGAATTCACCTGATTCCAGAATCCGGAGCAGGCGAACCTGAGTTGATAAGGGCAGTTCGGCTACCTCATCAAGAAAAATAGTACCCCCGTTCACCTCTTCGAAGTATCCTTTGCGGGCTTCGAGTGCACCGGTGAAGGAACCCTTTTCATGGCCAAACAATTCACTGTCGATCGTGCCTTCCGGGATAGCGCCGCAGTTCACTGCAATGTAAGGGCCATGCTTGCGGGCGCTGAGCTGATGGATGATTTGCGGGAACACCTCCTTCCCCGTTCCGCTTTCGCCGGTGATTAAAACGGTGAGGTCGGTCGGGGCAACCTGCCGGGCAATATCAATGGTACGTATAAGTAAAGGTGAATTACCGATGATACCGAATCGTTGCTTGATTGCCTGGATTTCCATATCGAACTGTTCAGAATTAAAGTATGACAAAAATACTATGAAATTTTGACATATTGTCATACTATATAATCAGAAAAGCGGCTATTTCATTCCTTTCTGCACCTCTTTTTTAATCCGCTGGATGTGCCCGCGGCCGAGTGCTTTAACTTCACAGCCCAGCTCAAAGTAACGCCGGATCATGTCATCGCTCAGGATACCAAAGCAATCGATGACAGCCAGGGGATTTCCGGCCCATGCGACGATATCATCGGGACTGAGATGCAGGTATTCGTGGTGCGGTACGGCAAGGATCAGTCCTTCAGCCCCTTTCAGCGATGCTTTCAGGTCCTTTCCAACACGCAATTCAGTCAGGTGGTCCTGGTTACGAAAGAATCGTTTCCAGGAAAGCCCGGGGGCTGGATACGTATCCTGTGATTCAAGCTCGTACCAGTGTTCCACATACGGATCATGCACCCGGATATCAGCGCCCATCTCAGTGAGCTTGCGCACGATGATCTCTGAGCCGGAGTAACGCGTATCGCCGACATCCTGCCGGTAGCTGGCCCCGCAAAGGAGGATCTGCGATCCGGCGATATATTTCGACATATTGCGCAGGGCATCTCGGGTAAGTTCGGCCACATGCAGCGAACGGGTGTCGTTGATGTCGATGGCCGTAGGGGTGATCTGGAAGATGTTGTCGCCATCCTCGAAGCCCAGGATATGCCTGTAAGCCCAGTAGCCCAGCCCACCGTCCTTGGGCAGGCAGTAACCGCCGATCCCCGGTCCGGGAAAGATCATATTGCTGTGGGTCGGCCGCATTTTGATCGCCTTGATCACCTTGATCAGGTCCACCCCGTTGCGTTCGGCAAAGATGCTCCATTCGTTCAGGTAGGCCAGTATGGTCGCACGGTAGGAATTTTCGATGATCTTGGTGGTTTCTGATTCAATCGGCCGGTCCATCACTGTTAAAGGGTATTCCTTCGTATTCAGCACCTCATGCAGGAATTTTTCCACACGCCGGCGCGCCTCGGGGTCGCATCCTGAACAAACCCGCCAGAAATCACGGATACTCGATACGTACTCCTTTCCCGGCATCACTCTTTCGAAGCTGTGCGCCAGCAAAGGGGTTTGC
>JAHYJL010000133.1 GCA_019429045.1 Bacteroidales bacterium | reverse complement strand
AAGGCATTGAGCTGAATGGCTGGCAGATCCTCCCGCCAGCCTTTGACCCTGGGAATGAGTACCCGGTCCTGATGGCCGTTTACGGCGGGCCCGGTTCCCAGACAGTCACCAACGCCTGGAGTTCCGGTGATATGGCCTGGTACCAGATGCTGGCCCAACAGGGATATATTATTACTTCGGTGGATAACCGCGGCACCGGGGGGCGCGGGGAAGAATTCAAAAAGATGACTTACCTGCAACTCGGCAAATATGAAACCATCGACCAGATCGAAGCGGCAAAATACCTGGCGGCGAAATCCTACGTCGATCCCTCCCGGATCGGTATCTGGGGCTGGAGTTATGGCGGCTATATGTCGACCCTCTGCATCACCAAGGGCGCAGATGTTTTCAGCATGGCCATCGCCGTCGCGCCGGTGACCAACTGGCGTTACTATGACAATATTTACACCGAGCGCTTCATGCGGAAACCGCAGGACAACGCCTCCGGTTATGACGACAATTCACCGATCAACCACGTCGATAAGCTGCAGGGGAAATACCTGCTGATCCACGGTACCGGCGACGATAATGTGCATGTGCAGAATAGCATGGATCTCATCTCAGCACTGGTGAAAGCCAACAAGCAATTTGACATGTTCCTTTACCCTAACAAGAACCATGGTATTTACGGGGGCAATACAAGGCTGCATTTATACACGATGATTTCAGATTTCATCATGAAATACCTATAAAATTCAACATTCAACATTCAAAATTCAAAATTTCTGTTTATCTTTGCACCCCAAAACTTATTTAGTATTAACCTTTTCACAGAAAGAGAGCATTAACGTATGATCATCATACCAGTAAAAGAAGGAGAAAGCATCGACAGGGCTTTAAAAAAATACAAGAGAAAGTATGAAAAAACCGGCGTTATCAAGGAGCTTAGAGAACGTCAGCAATTCACCAAGCCCTCTATTATCAAGCGCCATCAGCGGCTGAAAGCGATTTATATCCAGCACCTGAAAGAAGCTATTGACAAATAGTTGATATTTTTCTTCTTTTTCTTAAGAAGAAATTTCATTTCAAATGTTTTTATATTATATTTGGAATGAAGTTTCTTCTTATTTTTTTGGTGGATGACGGAAAGGTTCCTGGATTACATTACATACGAAAAGCGCTACTCACCTCATACAGTTCACGCTTACCAGGCTGATCTGGATCAGTTTATAACATTCCTGGAGGACCGGTTCCAGATGAAAGATATATATAAGGTAAATCATCAAATGATCAGGAGCTGGACGGTCGATCTGATGGACCGGGGTTATACGGCCCGGACGGTCAACCGCAAGATCACTACACTCAAGTCATTCTATCGTTTCCTGATAAAGGAAGGTCTGATCACGGAAAACCCGACCGGTAAGGTTATTTCACCAAAAGCATCCTCACGTTTGCCGGTCTTTGTTGAGACAGAGAGCATGGATCGGCTTTTTACAGGTGTTGATTTCGGGGGGGGTTATGAAGCTTCCCGTGACCGACTGATCCTCGAAATGTTTTATGCCACCGGTATGCGTTTGTCGGAGCTGATCAATCTTGAAGAGCCAGACCTTGAGCTGGGAAAACTGGTCATGAAAGTGACCGGCAAGCGCAATAAAGAGCGCATGATCCCGTTTACAGGATACCTGGCCGGTCTTATCAGGGATTACCTGGCGGAGAAACGGAAAGCATTCCAGGATCTGCAACCGGAGCCATATCTCTTTCTAACCGGCAAGGGTAAAAAGCTCTATCCCAAAATGGTTTATCACATGGTGCATCGCTATCTCGACCAGGTAACCACAATCAGCAAACGAAGCCCGCATGTCATCCGGCACACTTTTGCCACGCATATGCTCAACAATGGGGCCGATCTGAATGCCATCAAGGAGATCCTGGGGCATGCCAGCCTGGCGGCCACGCAGGTTTACACCCACAATACGATAGAGAAACTAAAGTCTATATACAAATCTGCCCATCCCAGGGCATAACTAAACATGGAGGATTAATTTATGAGAGTTAACATCAATGCCGTTCATTTCAAGGCCGACAAAAAGTTGGTAGCCTTTATTAACGAAAAAGTGGTCAAGCTGACCCAGGTCTTCGATGGGGTGATCGACACAGAAGTGTCGCTCAAAGTCGATAACAGCGATACCCGCGAGAACAAGATCGCAGAAATACGGGTAGCCATACCGGGGAACAGCCTGTTTGTAAAGAAGCAAAGCGCAACATTTGAGGAATCGGCTGATGATGCAGTAGAGGCGCTAAAACGGCAACTCAAGCGCTATAAGGAAAAACTAAAAGGCCCTTACTAACTTATTTTCAACAAATCGAATTTTTCTTTTGTTAGTTCAACTATATTGTATATTTTTGCAGACCTTTTTCGGAAGGTCTGCTTTTTTATGTTCTTTGCATGATGCCGATGTAGCTCAGCTGGCCAGAGCAGCTGATTTGTAATCAGCCGGTCGGCGGTTCGAATCCGTCCATCGGCTCCGGTATGCCTTCAGATCAGGTGGTTCATTCGGGGAGATTCCAGAGCGGTCAAATGGGGCAGACTGTAAATCTGTTGGCTACGCCTTCGGAGGTTCGAATCCTCCTCTCCCCACGAAGTGGGTGTGAGTGTTCACCTGCACACCCACACGCACACCCTCTTCGCGGAAGTAGCTCATTTGGTAGAGCGACAGCCTTCCAAGCTGTAGGTAGCGGGTTCGAGACCCGTCTTCCGCTCCAAAGCCATTGTAGCTCAGGGGTAGAGCACTTCCTTGGTAAGGAAGGGGTCATGAGTTCAATTCTCATCAATGGCTCAAAATTATATAGTAATATTAATTAACATTTTAAATTTTAAACATTATTCGATATGGCTAAAGAAACCTTTCAGCGTACGAAACCTCACGTGAATATCGGGACGATTGGTCACGTTGACCATGGTAAGACGACCCTTACAGCAGCGATCACGCTGAACCTGCAGGATAAGGGACTTGCCACCTATAAATCGTTTGACGAAATTGACAATGCTCCCGAAGAAAAAGAAAGGGGTATTACGATCAACACGGCTCACGTAGAATATCAGACAACCAACCGGCACTATGCGCACGTCGACTGTCCGGGTCACGCCGACTACGTGAAGAACATGGTGACCGGCGCCGCCCAGATGGACGGAGCGATCTTGGTAGTGGCCGCCACTGACGGCCCCATGCCGCAGACGCGCGAGCACATCCTGCTGGCACGCCAGGTCGGTGTACCGAAGATCGTCGTATTTATGAATAAGGTCGATATGGTTGATGATGAAGAGCTTCTCGACCTGGTCGAAATGGAAATCCGCGAGTTACTTACTTTCTATAAATTTGACGGGGACAACACCCCGATCATCCGCGGATCGGCCCTCGGCGCTCTCAACAAAGAGCCCAAATGGATCGAAAAAGTATTTGAACTGATGGAAGCTTGTGATACCTGGATACCACTGCCCCAGCGCTCTGTCGACAAGCCGTTCCTGATGCCGGTGGAAGACGTCTTCTCCATCACCGGGCGTGGAACCGTGGCTACCGGAAGAATCGAGCAGGGCGTTATCAAAGTCGGCGAAGGTGTTGACATCGTCGGCCTCGGCGCTGAAAAACTGAAATCGGTGGTCACCGGCGTGGAAATGTTCCGGAAGATCCTTGACCGTGGTGAGGCTGGCGACAACGCAGGTCTGCTCCTCAGGGGTATCGACAAAGATGCGATCCGCCGTGGTATGGTTATTGGCGCCCCGGGCTCCATTAAACCGCACACGCTCTTCAAAGCTGAAGTATATATCCTGAAGAAAGAAGAAGGCGGGCGCCATACCCCGTTCCACAATAAATACCGGCCGCAGTTCTATTTCAGGACCACCGACGTGACAGGTGAAATCAACCTGCCGGAAGGTGTGGAAATGATCATGCCGGGCGACAACCTCTCCATCACCGTGAAGCTGATTCACGAAGTGGCGATGGACAAAGGTCTTCGCTTTGCTATCCGTGAAGGCGGAAGAACTGTCGGCGCAGGACAGGTTACTGAAATAATCGAATAATGTGTAGGTTCAGCCACCCGTTCAGGCTAACACCCGGACGGGATCAGAACCTGCAGGAGCTACGTATTACGGTTACGGGTGTAGCTCAATTGGCAGAGTAGTGGTCTCCAAAACCATTGGCTGTAGGTTCGAGTCCTACCACCCGTGCAAAACGCATAAGTTAAATGGCAAAGTTTAAAATCAAAGCGTACCTCAAAGAGAGTTACGACGAACTTAAACACAAAACATCCTGGCCTACATGGAGTGAGCTGCAAAGTAGTGCTATCGTGGTATCAGTTGCTTCCCTGATCATCGCCTTAGTCGTATTTGCGATGGATAAATCATTAGGTTCATTGTTGGAACAGTTTTATAAACTATTCTGATAATGCCGGCACTACAGAATTTAAACTTAATCTGAATCATAAACTGTTTCATCCCAGGAATCGGTATGGGCGAGAATGTAAAAAGATGGTATGTTGTCCGGGCTATTAGCGGCAAGGAAAAAAAGGTGAAGGAATATCTTGAAAATGAGATAAACCGGCTCAACTTACAGGATTTTATTTCGCAGATCCTGATCCCGACCGAAAAAGTGTATCAGGTACGTAAAGGGAAAAAGATCAGCAAAGAACGGAATTACTTTCCGGGGTATGTGCTGATCGAGGCTGCCCTGGTGGGCGAAATACGCCACATTATCCGGAACATCCCCAATGTGCTGGGATTTCTGGGATCAGGCAATGAGCCAAGCCCCATGCGCCTCAGCGAAGTCAAACGCATCCTCGGAAAAGTGGATGAGCTGGCCGAGCAGGGCGAGGGGATCAATGTTCCCTTTATCGTAGGCGAATCGGTCAAAGTGATTGACGGGCCTTTCAACAGTTTTTCAGGTGTGATCGAAGAGATCAACGAAGAAAAGAAAAAGCTGAAAGTGATGGTCAAGATCTTCGGACGGAAGACCCCGCTGGAACTGAGCTTTATGCAGGTGGAAAAAGAATGATGAAGGTTAACCTGATTAGGTATTAACAATTCAATTTATTATTAGCATGGCAAAAGAAGTTGCTGGATTAATCAAACTGCAAATCAAGGGGGGAGCTGCAAATCCTTCTCCGCCGGTTGGTCCTGCACTTGGCTCCAAAGGCGTGAACATCATGGAATTTTGCAAACAGTTCAATGCCAGGACCCAGGACCAGGCCGGGAAGCTTCTCCCGGTCATCATTACGGTGTACAGGGACAAGAGCTTTGATTTCATCATCAAACACCCTCCTGTTGCAGTGCAATTGATGGAAGCGTCGAAGGTCAGCAAAGGCTCGGCCGAGTCCAACCGCACCAAGGTCGGATCGGTAACCTGGGAACAGGTACGGGTGATTGCTGAAGATAAGATGGTTGACCTGAACTGCTTCAGCATTGAATCGGCGATCAGCATGGTTGCCGGTACGGCGCGTAGCATGGGCCTGACCATCAAAGGGACTTCCCCGATCGCAAAGCAATAAGTGCCATCCCTAAAAGTGAATTATAAAAACGAGGTAATACAATGGCTAAACTAACCAAAAAACAAAAGGAAGCCCTGACGAAGTTTGAAAACACGAAGGCCTACCCGCTTACTGAAGCTGTGGAGGTCGTAAAGGGAATCACCTATACAAGCTTTGACGCTTCTGTTGACCTCGATGTAAGGCTGGGCGTTGATCCGCGGAAAGCCAATCAGATGGTCCGCGGTACCGTTACCCTGCCACATGGCACCGGTAAGACGATCCGCGTGCTCGCCCTGGTTACTCCCGATAAGGAAGATGAAGCCATGGCAGCCGGCGCTGATCATGTCGGGCTTGATGAGTTTATTGACAAAATCAAGCAGGGATGGACAGATATTGACGTCGTGATAACAATGCCCCAGGTGATGCCTAAAATCGGCCCCCTCGGAAAAATCCTCGGCCCCCGCGGTCTGATGCCCAACCCGAAAACGGGGACGGTGACCATGGAGGTCGGTAAGGCAATTAAAGAGGTGAAAGCCGGTAAAATCGATTTCAAAGTCGATAAATATGGCATCATCCATGCCTCCATCGGAAAAGTCTCCTTTGAAAATGAAATGCTCATTGACAATGCCAAAGAGCTGCTGCAAACGATCCTCAAACTGAAACCGACTGCAGCCAAGGGGACTTATATGAAGAGCATATACATGTCGAGTACTATGAGCCAGGGAATACAGATCGAGCCCAAATCCTTTACAGTGTAATTACCAACTTAGAAAAAGAAAGAGTCATGACAAGAGAAGAGAAAAATCAAATGATCGACTCATTGGCGGAAACACTGAAGAATAGCGAGATCGTTTATATTGCAGATATCTCCGATTTGGATTCAAGCAATTCCACCCGCCTGCGTTCGCTCTGCTACAAGCGGAACATCACGCTGCAGGTGGTCAAGAATACCTTATTGAAGAAAGCCATGGAGAAATCGGAAAAAGATTTCACCGGGCTGTACGGCATTCTGAACGGACCGACTTCCCTAATGATTTCGGACTCGGGCAATGTCCCGGCAAAACTTATCAAGGAGTTCAGAAGAACATCCGACAGACCTATTCTTAAAGGAGCTTTTATCCAGGAGATGGTCTTCATCGGTGATGAACAACTGGATTTCCTGGTAGCCCTCAAAACCAAAGACGAGCTGATCGGAGACATTATATTGCTGCTCCAATCACCCGTCAGGAATGTTATTTCAGGCCTCCAGTCAGGCGGCCACAAGCTTTCCGGTATTCTGAAGACTTTATCAGAGAAGGAAGGATAATCATCATTTAACTTAATTCATTAAGAAACATTTTAAAAACGATACAAATGGCAGATTTAAAAGCTTTTGCAAAACAATTGGTAAACTTGACCGTGAAGGAGGTCAATGAACTGGCGCAGATCCTTAAGGACGAATATGGTATTGAGCCCGCGGCGACCGCAGTAGCAGTGGCTCCGGGTGCAGCAGCAGGCGCAGATGCTCCCGTAGCTGAAGAAAAGACCACCTTCGACGTGATCCTTAAGCATCCCGGACAGGCTAAGCTGGCAGTGGTGAAACTCGTAAAGGAACTCACCAGCCTCGGCCTCAAGGAAGCCAAAGAACTGGTGGATGCAGCTCCTAAAGCGATCAAGGAAGGCACCTCCAAGGATGAGGCTGAAGCACTCAAGAAACAGCTCGAAGAAGCTGGCGCTGAAGTTGAAGTTAAGTAATGCGAATGAACCGGCTACCTCAAAATAGCCGTTCTTTTACCGGGCCTGTCCCCGATCAAATCGGGGGTCAGGCTCGTCCCCATTAACATCATCTGTCAATTCTTATTGTGCTAAACCGGCCGCTGTGGCCCTAAATAAAAAAAACCTTGGCAACTAAAAAAGTTGAAAGAATAAACTTCGGATCATCAAAAGTA
>JAHYJL010000003.1 GCA_019429045.1 Bacteroidales bacterium | reverse complement strand
CTCCGAGCCCACCAGGGTCTGTTTGCGGTGCCAATCGTCCGGCACCTTGTCTTTGTGCGCGTTGGTAACCTCCAGGTAATAGCCGAAAACGTTGTTGAAACTAATTTTGAGCGAAGTGATACCAGTGCGGGCGATTTCGCGCTGCTGAATCTTCTTCAGGTAATCTTTTCCGGAGAAGAGAAGCTCCCTGAGGTCATCGAGTTCCCCGGAAACGCCGTTTTTCAGCACGCCGCCCTTGCTGACCGTAGCGGGCGGATCTTCCTGGATCTCCTGTTCAATGCGGTCGCGGATGATCTTGCAAGGGTTGAGCTGTTCGCCGATTTTTTGCAGTGCGGGTTGACCTGTTTGTTCACAGGCGTTTTTAATGGCTTCCACTGCATGCAAGGCCCTTTTCAGCTGGACCACCTCGCGGGGTGTGATCCGGGATACAGCCACTTTGGAAATGAGCCGTTCCAGGTCGCCCGTCAACTTGAGCTGTTTGGTCAGGAGACCTGATAGATCATCATGTTCCATCAGGTATTCGACGATGTTCAGCCGCTCCTCGATGGGTTTGCGCTCTTTCAGCGGGAGGACGGTCCATCGCCTCATCATCCGTGAGCCCATCGGCGTGATCGTCCGGTCGATAACATCCAGTAGGGTCTTGCCCCTTTCGTTGATGGAGCTGATCAGTTCCAGGTTGCGGACCGTGAAGCGGTCGAGCCAGACATATTTGTCTTCTTCGATCCTGGAAATTTTGACAATATGCTGAATTTTGTCGTGATGCGTTTCGGCCAGGTAATGAAAAGCCGCTCCGGCCGCCACCACCGCGTAAGGCATGTCGTCTACGCCAAAGCCCTTCAGCGATGTGGTCCCGAAATGGGAGGGGAGGATGTCGTTGGCAAAATCTTGGGTAAATACCCAGTCGTCGAAAGTGTAGGTGTAAAACTTGCTGCCAAAGAGCTGCTGGAACCTCTCCCGCCTGCTTTTCTGTATGACCACTTCGCTGGGTTTAAATCCCTGTAGGAGCTTGTCGATATAATCGTTATTCCCCTGGGCGGCATAAAATTCACCGGTGGAGATATCCAGGAAAGCAATGCCCGACATCTTATCCCCCAGGTGGATGCTTCCCAGGAAGTTATTCTCCTTGTGGTCCAGTACTTTATCGTTATAGGAGACTCCGGGCGTTACCAGCTCGGTTACACCCCGCTTGACGATCTTTTTCGCCAGTTTGGGGTCTTCGAGCTGGTCGCAGATGGCCACTCGTTGACCTGCCCGGACCAGTTTGGGAAGATAAGTGTCGAGTGCATGATAAGGAAATCCTGCCAGATCGACAAAAGAAGCGGCGCCATTGGCCCTTTTGGTCAGGACAATGCCCAGTATCTTTGAGGTTTTTACAGCATCTTCGCCGAAAGTCTCATAAAAATCACCCACGCGGAACAGCAGCAGCGCATCGGGGTATTTCGCCTTGATGGAAGCGTATTGCCGCATGAGCGGGGTGTCGATGAAATCGGGCTGAGTGGTCAAGTGAAACGAATTAATGAAAGCAAAAATACGTAATTTCGCACTACCCTATGAAAAAACGCTCCATGACCGACCTGAACCGGATTTCGGCGGAAGAGTACAAATCCTCCGAAAAACTGCCCGTGATCATTGTCCTGGATGATGTCCGCAGCGCATATAATGTGGGCTCGATCTTCCGGACGGCTGACGCATTCCGGGTCGAAGCGATCTATATTTGCGGCATTTCGGCCCGGCCGCCGCACAAGGACATTAGCAAGACCGCACTAGGCGCCACCGAATCCGTTCAATGGCAATACATCGCCAATGTTTTGGATGCGGCCAGCGGCCTCCGGCAAAACGGCTACCGGATTTACGCCATAGAACAGGCGGAAGGCAGCATTTCATTGGGAGATTTTCAGCCCGAAAAAGGTTCAAAAATCGCTCTGATCTTCGGTCATGAAGTTTTTGGTGTTAAAGAGGAATTGTTGAAAATGTCAGATGGCTGCATCGAAATCCCCCAGTTCGGCACGAAACATTCCTTCAATGTAGCAATCAGCGCCGGGATTGTTTTATGGGAGCTCTCCAGGAACCTTAATACTCCGGCCTTTCCACCTTCCCGATGAATAGCAGCGAATTGGTCATCCTTTCCCGGATGGCGAAGATGAACGGTTTGTTCACCACAAATTCGGATGGCAGGCTGGTCAGGTCGATCCCGATGGTGGTGACCGCCGCCGCTTCCGTTCCCTCTTCGTTCACGTCAACGAAAGTGTTCTGCTTGACAAAGCTGACGAAGATCTGCTGGTCGGAAATACCAGAAAGATCGGCCTGATAAGGATTAAAGGCGTCGATCATCCCAAGTTCTTTTAGCTGGTCATTCAGGATCTTCTCAAAATCAAATTTGAACTTTGGCATGACCATCTCCACCTTGGAAGGTTCCTGGATGGCATCCAGGCCGGCGGTGATCTCAGCCCATTCCTGGCCGTCAAATCCGGGGAGAAAATCCGATAGCTTTCCTTCCGGAAGGATCAGTACCATTGCAAAGTTTTGCCTGCCATAGGGCATTTCTGCGGCGATGGCCCGGCTGCCGTTATGTATCTTCACCGGGATCTGGCTTCTCATCGTCTTTACATTGAGCATGTTGCCATTTTCGGGATAGAAAGGGGCATCGGCGGTCTGGTCCTTCTTGAACTGATACGTCCAGTTCCCTTTGAAATAGAGGGCATTCATCAGGAACATCACCGCATCGGGGCTGATCTCGTCCAGCACCTTTTCGATCTTGCCATTGGTGTTATCCTTTGCCCAGTTGTTGATGGTGGTCAGCGCTGATGGCGAGAAAAAGTCAAGCGCGGCGATTTCTGCGTCAAAAGAGGCATCCATGGATTCCAGGAATGGCGGTTTGACCTGGAAATCCTGCCGGTACCAGACAGCATTGGCCAGGGCCAGTTGCACCTCCGGGTCGGCAGCCAGGAGCTGTGTCACCAGGCTTTTATACACTTCGTTGATCTCGTCAGTCGTCAGTCCTTCATACCCCAGCATATCCCGGACCTGCTCGTAAGTCGCTGTATTGCAGCCGTTCAGCAGCATGGTAAGGGCCGTGGAGGCGCTCAAAGGAGAGAGCATCAGGTTTTTATCCTCCGCCAGGGCGGTGGTGCGGAACAGGTTGATGCCAAATTCGTTGTTTTTAGCCACCACAGCATCGCCCTTCGCAGGAAGGTTGATCGCAACAGGTTGCTTCGGCCCCTCCGGATCCTTCTTGCAGGATGCAGAAAACATAAGAAACGGGACCATCAGGATAACAAAATGGGATTTCATGCAAAGGAGTTTAAATTATTCACTTTTCACTATTCTCTTTTCTCTTTTCATTCAAATATCGTTCCAGAATCGATAATTCTCTGTTCCCTCTGCGCCTTCTTTGTTTCCTCTGCGGTTATAAAAAAGTGAATTAACCACAGAGGCCCCGAAGTATACACGGAGGTCACAGAGAAAAAATTTTTTTCGACCGGGTATATTTTCAAGATTTTCGGATTAATAGAAAAAGAAAAACCGAAAATCTATGAATGACAATCAAATCACCGAGATCATTATCGGTTGTGCTATTAAAGTACACCGTAACTTAGGTCCCGGTTTGCTGGAATCGGCATACCAGGAGTGCTTGCTATATGAGCTGACGAAAACACAGCTTTATATTGAAAAGGAGAAACCTCAGCCTTTGATTTACGAAGACGTTCAATTAAACTGTGGTTACCGAATCGATTTATTGGTCGAGAACCGGGTGGTTATTGAAATTAAAGCCGTTGAAGCATTAAACGAGGTTCATTTAGCCCAAATTCTTACCTATATGAAGCTAACCAGGTGCAAGTACGGTTTGTTGCTCAATTTCAATGTAGCCAGAATGACTGATGGGATTAAGCGGGTCATAAACAAATGGGTTGATTAATTCTCCGTTTCCTCTGTGTCTTCTCCGGGTCCTCTGTGGTTATAAAAAATTAAGAAAACCCCAGAGTTAACAGAGTATACGCAGAGGGAACAGAGTCTTCTCAGAGTCCTCTGCGCCTCCTCTGTTCCCTCTGTGGTTATAAAAATTTCTCAGGTTAAAATAATTCTGATCTTTGTAAAAATTTTAACACCTGACAAATGAAAAAAAGCATTTTGATTGTTCTGGCCATTGCATTGAGCCTGACAGCCTTCTCCCAGATCGAGCTAAAACCTGCCATTGGTTTCAATGTGGCGCGCTTTGACAGCAACCCGGTCGTAACCATTGCCAGTGTAACCGATAGTCTTGTTTCAACAAGTAAAGCGGGATATCAAATAGGCGCCAGCCTGGCTGTGGGACGACAATTATACATCGAACCCGGTTTATTTTACACAAAACTGACACAGAATTTTACCCCTTCGGATCCTGAAAATCCTGAATTTGTGTACAGTGCGAATTACCTGAGAGTGCCTGTTAATTTCGGATTTCAGTTCATAGGCCATACTACCAGTTTTGCCGGGTTGAGGATTTTCCTGGGCCCGTCCATGCTTATCCCACTGAGTGTTAAAGAAAATGAGTTTGGGCTGGTAAAAGATGACCTGAAAAGCCCGCAGTTTGATTTTTCGGTCGGCGCCGGGCTGAATATCTGGTTTCTTTTCCTGGATGTGAGTTACGGCTGGGGACTAACCCCGCAGTACAAGGTTGATCCCATCGAAGCAAAGATGCAGGCCTTTTATGCCAACCTGGGGTTCCGGTTCAAGCTGAAAAGCGAAGAATGACGATAAAATGTAATATGTTGTATGTATTATGGGGTATTTATTAAGTGTTTGTTATTAAATACAACATAATAAATATTACATACCACATTGACTTCCTGTAAATTATCAAAATAGTTGAATTAACCGCTCACGAACCTCTTCCATCGACGGGTTGATATCAAAAATCAATGATGGCTTCAGGTAATTCAGCCTTCTCCCTTTCATAAACCTTTCCTCCCCCGCCCCGGTGATGTTCAGCATGATCACGGCATCTTTTTCCACCTGTTTTTTCCGGCAGGCATCGATGAGTGAGGCGGTTGCCACCGCGGCTGCCGGGTGCAGGTCGATCCCTTCGGTTTCCCGGAACAATCTGTCGGCCTCCCTGGCCTGGGCATTGGTGACGGCCAGGATATCCCCGCCGGTGTCGGTGAGGGCATCGAAGAGGCCTCCGGCGATGGAATACGGCGGTTTGCGGTTCGAAAGCACTTTGGCGCCGATCTCCTCCACCTGCCGGCGAGCGAGGTCGTCGTCCAGCGGCAGCATCTCCCTTGACCGCGCTTTCCAGGCATCGTGCATCGGCAGAAACGGGGCGTTCTGCGAAACCATCAGCTTCATCTTATTGTTCCCGTAACGGCCGTCTTCCAGGAAGCGTTTGCCGGCTTCCCAGGCTGCAATGGCACCGGTCCCTGAACCCACCGCCTGGAAGTAGTAATCGGGAATGCGGCCAATGGTCGTTACGGCTGATAACACCGTCGTAGCCATCCCATCCCGCCGGGCTATGTTCTTCGCACCTCCCTCCGGTAAAAACTGCTCAAGCCGGCAGGCCAGGTTCGAGAGATGGATCGCATCGAAATAATCGCTGCCGGAACGCGAAACGATCAGCTTCACATGGTCTTTTAGCGGCTCGTCGAACCACAAAGCATCGATATTATCTTCGGGAACGCACAGCAGCAGTGGAATATCATTATCGGAACACACCCGGGCAAAGGAACGGGCTGTATTGCCCGCGGAGGCGACTACCAGCACCTTTCCGCTTTCATTCAGCCGGGCGCAAACCGAATAAGCCTCCGTTTCCTTGAAGGAGCAGGTCTTCATCAGGGCGCCCTTCTCCGGCCACCAGCCGCTGAGTGTGATAAACAGCTGCGATAGCCCCAACACATTTGCCAGTCTCTCGCTTTTATACGTCACAGGCGCCGAAGAACCGTTCAGCATCCGGCGGACCGGTAGCCAGTCGGCAAAGCGGTAAAAGCCGAAAGCATCATCCCGGACTTCCAGCTGCTTTTTGGCATACACAGATTGCAGCAATGACGGGCTCTCCCCGGGAGCTTCCAGCAGCCAGCCGGTATCTTCGAATTCCTTTCCGCTAATCAGGGAACGTATCTTATAATTTGTCGTTTCAAATGGTTGCATCATTTCCTACAGTTGATCCGCAAAAATATGAAAATTGATTATCTTTGCTTTATATAACAAAGCTATGACAGAGCCATCCTTATCTCCCGAACCGAAAAAGAAACGCCATTTCGTCCGTAACCTTTTGATTATCTTGTTTTTCCTCTTCATTGGCGTGATGTTGTTCCTATACTATGGTATATACGATGAAGGGGTGCGCTCCGGAACAGTTCTAAGAGTTAGTAAAAAGGGAGTTCTCTTCAAGACATACGAAGGACAACTAAACCTTCAAACGTTCGGAGCAATGAAAGGCGTCACCCCATTTATGGAAACCTTTAATTTTTCCATTTCCAAGAAGAGCCCTGAGGTAGTACAGGAACTGGAAGATGTCGCCCTCAGCGGTGAAAGGGTGAACCTCCGGTACGTAAAAAGATACGTCCGGTTTCCCTGGCGGGGGGATACAAAGTACTTTATTATCGAAGTGGAGCGGACAGGAGCGCTGCAGAAATGATGGCCGTTAGCCGTTAGCCGTTAGCCGTTAGCCGCCGACCGCCGACCCTCTTCCTCTGTTCATCTTTTTTTATTTTCTGTTGAACAATTTCCCGGCATGGTGGTTTACCTTTTAAACAAATATTGATCAAGCTATGAAAAACATTACAAAAACTGCAGCCATTTTAATGATCGCGGGCTTTGCGACCGCATGTTCCTCCGGCGGCGGGGAAACTACCCGTACCGCTGAAGCAGTTGAAAAGACTGCCACTGAATACGATGTGAAATACCAGCTGAACCTGGATGAAAGTGCGATGGCCTGGGAAGGCTATAAGCCAACGGGACAGCATCATGGTATTGTAAGTATCACTGATGGGAAACTGAAGATGAAGGATGGTATTTTAGTGGGTGGTAAAATCACCTTTGACATGAATTCCATCACCGTACTCGATCTTACCGATCCCGATATGAACGGCAAGCTGACAGGCCATCTGAAATCGGCCGACTTCTTCGAGGTGGAAGCATACCCCGAAGCGATGTTCGAGATCACCGGCGTCGAAGCTATTGACGGCACAACGATTAACAAGGATCTGGAACGGGGAGATATCGTACCCACCCATGCCATTACCGGTAACCTCACCATGAAGGATATTACCAAAAGCATTACTTTTAACGCAAAGGTTGAAATGATGGATGATATGCTGATGGCTGAGTCCAATATGTTCTTCCTTGACCGTACGGAATGGAAGGTGATGTTCAAATCCCAGAAGCTCGGCGCCAAGTTCAAGGATGACTTCATCAACGATGAGATGGGGATTAAGCTGATGATCATGGCAGTACCCAAACCGGAAGAAACGGCTTCACTTTAGTTTCGTCCTGATGAGGCTGTATCAAAAGTTGTTTTACCACAGAGATTGCAGAGGAGACACAGAGGACGCAGAGTGTTTAGTGATTGATATACAATCCTCTGTGTTCTCTGTGTATACTCTGTTAACTCTGTGGTTAACCTAAAATTTGACTTTTGATACAGCCTCTTAAGTTATCCCGCTGTTTTGGATCGTGCTCCAACGACTAAAGCCGTTGGTTCCAAGTATGTTACATAAGTTGGAACCGACGGCTTCAGTCGTCGGACTACTAAAAAAACGAGACTTTTTGACTTTTGAGACAGCCTCTCTTATTAAAACTCATTCTTATCTTTGAAAAAAATAAGCATATGAAAACATTTACACAAACATTCATTAAAAATGCAAGTTTTGCATTGCTTAAATGCCTGTTCATTATATCCATGCTGGCAGGCTTTACTGTTTATTCCCAAACCTTTACTGCCGAATTCGAAACGGCAGGGTATACCCTGACCGACCTGGGCAGCATCACCGATCTGCCGGCGCAATACGGGGGGCTTACGATCAGGCCCGGCGAACCAAATACATTGTATATCGGCGGTAGTGCGAATTTATCTTATGGCCTCGCCATTGTTCCGCCAGGATATCCCGGCGCCGGCAATCTTATTTTCTCATCGTATAATGCCTCGGTATTCTATCGTGTTCCCTATACGATCGATGGGTCCGGCCAGTATATCCTGTCAAATCAAACGGCGCAGGAGGATGTCTATGCAACGGCCTGGGGCAATGAATCCGGATCTCTTCAAGCTTTACCCCAACCCGACAGATGGTTTGATCCGGCTTGAATTCGGTGAAGCAAGATCTGCCGGCACACTGGAGATCTCTAATATGATCGGTGAAAGTATCCTCAAACGGGAATTTTCGGGTCATTCCCCTTATGAACTTGACCTGTCATCCCTGCCCAATGGAATGTATATCATTCATGTTCAGTTTGATGGGGTGTATGGGGTGCAACGGTTTGTGAAACAGTAAAGAGGAATAAGAAAATCAAGCCGGCAGTTAAATTTTCTTGCTTCATCATGAAAAATACTTTATCTTTGAAATCATAACAGCCAGGCATTATCTTTCAATACCAGCAGTGCTGCTTGAGGTATTAGAGAAATTCCTGAAAGAAATATACCAGACTATGGGTAAGCCTGCAGCCAGAGTGGGGGATATGCATACCTGCCCGATGCAGACGCCGGGCACGCCGCCAATACCGCATGTCGGGGGGCCGATACTGCCGCCCGGTGCGCCAACCGTATTGATTGGCAATCAGCCGGCTGCCACGATGGGTGATATGTGCACCTGCGTGGGGCCGCCTGATTCGATAGTCCAGGGATCGGCGACGGTGCTGATTGGCGGAAAGCCGGCTGCCCGCATGGGCGACATGACTGCGCACGGGGGGGCCATTATGGCAGGCCTGCCGACCGTACTGATCGGAGATGCCGGTGGTGGCGGAGGTGGAGGCGGTGCCGGGGGAGGAGCCGCCGGAAGCAGTGCCGGAGGTGCGCCCCAGTCGGCTGCCCTGAAAGCAGCCGCTGAAGACGGCACCCCTTTCTGTGAGGAATGTTCCGGGACAAACCAGTAAACTCTTCCATCTGTGTCAAAACCGATCACATTAAAACCTATCCGCAAAATAACGATCGAACCGATCAGGCCGGCCGTTACGGTGCAAACACCAAAGCCGGAAGAACTGGCGCAGCATGTGGCAGATTTTCTCCTCAAACAGGCGGAAAAAGAGGGATGCCAGCTTTACGGGATCATTGACTCTGCACGTAACGAAGATGTCTTCCGTCATCTTATTACCGGGAATGTACGCTATAGATCCCTTTTTGAAGGCACCATGGACGAGCAGTCGTATGGCGTTTCCGGTTTCCTGGTAGAATGTAAAAAGGAATCGCTGCTTTTTCAGTGGATGACCACCGAAGCCTGGGGCGATAGCTGCTGCATATTTTTTACCAGCAAGGCAGACTTTGATAACCTGTTCAAACATTTCCAGCAGTTCAACCGGGTCTACCTGGAAGACGACCGGGTGGTGCTGTTCCGGTATTATGACCCCCGGGTGCTGCGGGTGTATTTGCCGACTTGCGGCAGAAGAGAGATAGACTTGTTCTTTGGAGAGGTGTTTGCTTTCTTTTCGGAAGGAGAGAATAATGATGAAATAATTTTTCATAGGAAGAATAACAATCAGACAGAAACAGGTGTCTTGGTTGTTTCAAAGTATAAAATCTCACAATCCGATGTTGGTAATTCGTAGAAAACAGATCGAGGTGTTTTTAAAAAGTCAGGAAGATGCTTTTATCAATAAAATGGTGAAGCACCTGAAGGAAAATTTCCGGAATGATTTACAAAAGAATGAGATCCGGGAAAATGAATTGGAAAATTTAATTCGTATTGGGTTAGGAAATGGATATCGCTATGGAATTATATATGAAGATGATATGAGTTTTTTTTTAGAATGTACTGCCATCCTGGGTCCCGGTTTTGACAAGAATGAAAAATATCCAAAGATTGCTGAGATATTGAATAACAAGGATCTTGCCGGTTCGGATAAGATAGATCAGATTTCCGATTTTCTAACTTTTGAATTATCACAACCTGCATGAGTAACCGTCGTGCCAAATTGCCTGTTGATCCTGCTGCCAATAAGGCAGCGAATGAAAAACTCTGGGCAGACAACCCGGAGCTTAAGAACCGCAAGCTTACCATGGCGCCGGAGGATTATAAATATCGTAAAGCATGGATGGATGCCTATACTGCGGCCGGGGGTGCGGTGGAAGGGGAAAAAGCGAAAAAGCCTGTTAAAAATGTCGTAAAACCCTGTGAACCATGTAAAATAACCAAGGTGGAGTTGATGGTTGAAAAAGCAACACTCACTCTTAAGCATGAGAGGGAGTGTAAATTAGAAATTGAAGTCACCGGCACAAATTTTTCAGTAGATGAGTACAGGATTGAAATAAAAAAAGCGGGTGGAGCAGACTGGTGTGTATTGGACAGGGTAAATACCTTATCGCCGTGGAAAGCCGTGATAGCTGGTAAGTTTAAATTAAGGGGTGTTGTGAAAGCCTGTGGTGGGGAACATTTGTCTGCGGAAAAAGATGTGGAAGTCCGATTCCCATCTTATTCAGATATTATCGCAGACCCGACAGTGAAAGCAGCTATGGATACTGAGTGGCAAAATACAAAAGATGATTGTACGCAAAACCCTATTATCATGATCCCACCAAATCAAAGAAGGGAAAAAGCATTCTGGATCATTTTGGATACCAGCACGAATGCATATGAGCATTCTGCTACATCCAATGGTGCATTTGTCGGACCAACACAGGGGGCTTCGGTGAATCCCGGAGCCCGCCCTGGCGACAACCCTAATAATCCTGCAATATGTGATGGGTTAGGAAACCCTTCATTGGGTGCCAAGTATACCGTCAGTCTTTTTCACACACATACATCAACTGAATTCAGGGCTGCTTTTGTACCAGCCGGCGCAACTCGCGCTATTGGACCTTCCGGTGCGGATAATAACTACCATACTGCGGAGAAGATCCCCGGGGTGGTTTATGATTACACAGAATCTCCAGTTGGAAGCGGTAGCATCCCAATGGGGCACCCTACAGGATCGGCCGCGCAGTTTTACCTTTCGCTTGGATTAGATAGAAGGCCAACTCCAAATTGATAAAATTCTTATTAACTATAAATCATCCTCTTATATACAAAACGAATTTGAGTATCCAGAAAATAACAGAAAAGTGAAGAAAAAGGAAAACATCAAACAACGATTGATTATCTTTATTCTAATACTATTCACCAGTAATTTAAGCTGTATGAACCATGCAAAACATTTTAATCAAGTGATGTCATCAGAAGCATTGATAATTGCTTATGATGCTGTATCCGAACGATATCCCGACCGAAAAATGGGCAACATCATCATTAAACCCTTGGCACGGTTTTATGCAGTAATGCTTTACGATCTTCCAAAAATAGAGGTGGAAATGATAAAAGAAAATGGAGTTGAAGTCAAAGTTGACCGCCACTCAGGTAAGGTAATTGAAATGCGGGAATTTGCCGAACCCTCACCTTACAATGTTCAATACGTTCGTGATGATTTGATTTCAGGGAAAAAGGCATTTGTTGCCGGAATAACAGCGTTAAAAGGCTTTGAAAACTTCAATAAAGAAGGTAAAATTACTGTCGAATTGGTTGGTGATGTATATCAGGTTACTTTTCCGTCTCAGCAGGAAGAAGATGCTATGCTGGGAGTCGATTATGCATTCCAGGTATGGGTGAATTCTGTGACGTCAGAAATTGTTAAAATACTGGTTCCCAGTTGACAGACCTCATTAAAGGATAATTCGAAACTAAATCTGGAGTTTTTTTACAGAGGAAGTGACCCTAATTACCCAAACGGATTTTTGAATAATCTCTTCCTTCTGCTGCATAATCAATACGGCGTGTGTAGTTTTGAATAAACTGTTTCCATTGTGGAATAAAATCGATAGCCCAGTCAACAGCTGTACCATATAGTGAGCCTAAAATAGGTAAATAATCTAAAACAGTAGCGCCAGCCGCAATTCCATAACTTTCAAAATCCGATAATCCGAGAGATTTTAGCTTTACTACCCTTGTTGCAGCTGTGTGCAATTTACCCAGCAAATCCGCATAACTCCCAATGGTAATTACCTTGCTTTGAATTTTTGGGAATGACCATAAAAATGGTTCGGCTCTTTCTGCATTGTCTTTTAATTTCGACAAGATATCTCCAATTTCCTCCCAATTCTTATTTGTATTATTGCCAGCCCTGCTTAATTGATCGCTTAGTGATTTATATTCCCTGATAATTTTCTCTAAAGAGTACAGCTCGTCTTCAATTGCTTTAACAAAGCTTACGCATCCATAAGCAGATGTGAATCCGCTGCCATTTGGATATAATCTTGGTTTCCCGGTAGTATACCAATAACTTTTATAATTATTATCGGTCCAGGTGCCACCCTCCATATGTTTTAAAGCATCATTCATATCATCGACACCAAAAAAGACCCATCCGCTATTCACACAATTCATGAACTTTTTTAACTTTTTCTTTTGACTGCCATAATCCTGACAATTTTTAATGGACTCCAATACAGTATAATATGTGTAAAAAGAAAAATTCATAAAATCACAGGCTCTTCTTTGATTATGAGAATTTAACTCCATAAACCACTTCGACTGGATACCTTCTGGTTTCAGATACTTATTTTCCCAGTTTCCCATAATATCCACGTTTGTTGTAATCAGATCTTCTCAAATTATCAGTATGCACTCACCTGTACATATTCAGCATCCCCTTGATCTTACTTCCGATCACATTGGCACGGCTGGGGCCTTTATTTGAGGAGGGTTCTGACCTTTCTTCTTCCTCCTCATAATCCAATCCGTGAATGAACCGGTCAATCTTTATCAGAGTATCCGGATTCTGGATCATGATGATATGCTGGATGATCTCTACTTTCTTTTCGTGGATGTCCATGGCTGTCGCTTTTTACAAAGATATAAAATAAACCCTTCAAAATCAACTGCAAACCACCCTGAACGGCATCACGTTCGTGGATCTTTCCACCAGTTGCTGCTCCAGGTCATCCTTCAGGTATTTGATTTCTTCCGGCGTGAGCTGACTGTCCCTTTTTAACCTGACCGTTATCTCGATGACGCGCTGCAGCCCGGAACCATAGTCGGGCGACATGGCGGCTCCTTTTTTCACATCGATGGATTCGGCAAAGCGTCCAAACTGCGCCTCGGTCAGGGCCCTGATATCTTCCATTGTGACGATCTTCCCCCTGGTCAGCAAAGCATACCGGAAACTGCGGATCAGCTCCTCGTCTTTTTTCCGGTCGGTTCCGCCCATCGTGGTGGTCATTAAAAGGATCCTGTCCCTGAGCAATTCTGCGCTTTCGTAATTAATATGCATCCCCTTCATGATCCCGTTGCCCAGGCTGCCACAGGTAAGGTAGTAACTGACCTCCACCTCCGCACTTTCTTTGCCGGCATCTGTCCGCAACATCAGGTAAGGAGTGGTGCCCGAGGCAAAATCCTGCAGGTGATCGGTGGCATGCTCAAATGGTTTGATGGCGTCGTAAAGCTTGTCGATGGTCTCGTGGTCAATCCCCTTTATCTTTGCAAAAGCGGGATAATCATTCCGGTAGGCATCGATCATCTGCTGGATTTTTTCCACCGCGTTCGTGGTGTTGAACCTGCCGATGTTGTCCTTTCGAAGGGTCAGCAGCGCTTTGCCCTCCATATCTGCAGGAAGCTGGTCGCCGACAATCACCTGTAGTTTACTGTCGCAGTGTATTTCAGCTAAATCAAAGAAAACTTCGTATGGATTCAGCCGGAGTTCCTTGATCCGGTCCAGGCCTGAAATGACCGACTTCTCCTTACGGCGGTTTATGACAGGGAAACAGTTGATGCTGCAACGGACCCGGTCGGGGATATGCCCGGGGATATGCGGCAGGAACCGGATTTTGAACCACAATAACCTGTTGGTAAGTGGTTTGAGATCATCCGGATGGAATATTTTCTGGAATTCGTCCGGATACTTGAGATAGGCGTCCTGGCTGATGATTGAATCCCATGGATTATTGGCCACCGAAACGAAGTGTTTCCTGTAAAAATCCAGCACATGTTGTGAAACGGTGTGCGACCGGTTGAAATCGGTGTGCGGAAAAGTGATTTTCCTGCCCCGGAGCGTGCTATCCTTATCATAGTATCCCGGCTTCGTTTCAATGGCAGTGCCATTTATTTCCCACTGCGCTTTTTGCAGCGCCTGGTAAAAGACCCGCTCCTCGCTGTCGCTCAGGTTTTCGGTTTCAAAGTAAAAAGACAATCCTTCGGGAGAACGTACCGACTTATGAAGGCTGACCCCGATCCAGAGTTCATTCGACAAATTCCTGCCGTAAGCGTTTTTCGCCACCACTCTTTTTTCCCCCATCTCCTCGGTGCGCGACAAAGTATTCCCGGATGCGATGAAATCGACTTTTCCGTTGAAAAGCCTGTGTTCGGCTACAGGTGTAAAAAATATCTCGAGGTCTGCTTCGCCATCTTCAAAAGGATTTCTTTTGAAATAGTAAAATTGGTTGTCTTCATCGATACTTCCCGTGGGATCAAACGGAAGCGCCTGCAGGATTCCCATGGCCGGCGCCGGGTTGAGCAGGTTTTCCGGGGTCAGCATCTCCATCAGCTTCGCCGCCATGCGCTGCCCCGCCTCATCTACGGAGCCGGAAACCTTTTCCAGTTCGGCGGCGTTGGCCTCAATTAGCAGCGGTATCAGCGGATCGATGGATTCCATCTCCCGGCTGCTCAACCCCCATGTTTTAGCGGCAACCGCCATCATCCTCTTTTTTATATCGTTCCTGTTTTCCATTACAATCTTTATTGATCTTCCCTGTTACTACTTTAATAAAGGCCCCATGGTGAACTGAAATGATTTTTCGTAAGGTTCCTCCAGCTTGTTCGCAATGGCCCCCTTTACGGTAAGTTCCACAAAATATTTGATGCGCTTGCCTTTGAAGGTTTTCTTGTAAATGAACAGGATCTCGACATTGATATTTTTCAGGCGGGGCTCGTATTTGGTCAGCGCCTTTCGTAACATCAGTTCTATGCCCTGCTTCGGGTTGTTATGGGTGTTGAATTTCTCAATCTCAATATTTTCAAATTCGCGCTCCCATAAAATAAAACCGTAATCCTTATTGTGCTTGTGCTCCCCGTGGTGTGTCGTCAATACAAGTTCTATATTTTCATCAATTGACTTTTTCAGGGAGTCAGTTCTTTTAATCGACAGATGTGCAGACCGTCTGTGATCCTGTTCAGCCCTGCCGGCATCCATGATCTCGCTGAAATCGAGCGGTATTTTGTAATTTTTGAAGCTCATCAGCGGATAATGATATCAATGCGTTTCTTCCTTGGCTCACCAACAATGAATTCCATCTTCTTTAATTCGTTGATCAGTTGTGAAAATACAGTGATAAAGTCTTCTGCTTTCACCAGCGATTCCCTGATATCATTGTGCTGATAATCGATGCCGATGGTCACATCCAGCAATTGTTTGAACTTGGCGGGATTGATGTCGAAATGGTCCGAAAGGTAATTCAGCAATCTTTCCCGTTCCTCAGGTATCCGGGTGTCGAAGGCATTTCTGACCGTGCGCGCCAGGCTGATAATATTGGATATAAGTATGATGGGCGGCCTGGTGGCGGTGAACCATCTGTATTCTGTTATCTTGCCATTCAAATGATGCAGTACGCTCCCGGCAATGTGCAGGATAATGTTGATCAGGGCATTGGAAGTCGTTTTGAGATTGATTTCGGAAATGAGCTCTACGATATTTCTTTCCAGTGCGATGATGTTTTGATGAACGGAATCGAAAAATCTGATCATTTCAGGGTGGCTGTTGACCGACATACAGGGTGGAATGTAGTTCCGGTCAGTTTCGGGCCGGTTGTTTATGATCATAATCTTGCCCAGCGGCATGATGGTATTCCCGAAAGCGGATGAAATATTCATGGTTGACGGTGCAAGGTGCAATTTATATTCCGGTACCACGAAAGGTTGTCGGAGCTGGCTTTCCCCGGCATCGGCCTGCCCGTGGGCCACCCTTGTAAAAGGATCTGCTGATATGGCCAGGTAAAATGAGCTTTCCTGGAATTGAGATAAACTGAAGGTTGCCTCCAGGCTTTCGCCTGAAATGTCAATCCGGTACCCCTGCGGGTCTATGGCCTGGCATTTCTTGAGTTTTACCTTCAGATGATTCTGATCATCCGTCATTAGCTCGAATTCAAGGTTCGTGTCATTTTTATCGGTCAATGGGAGCAATCCATAGCTGTATTGATCGATGTTCATCCTTCTGATCTCCGCATCACATTGGGTGAAATAGTTTTCCAGGCCGATAAAATGATCCTTGTTGATCTTCATCCCGTCAGTCCAGTTTATTTGCTTGTATTCATTTTTTTCTCTCATGGCAGGGTATTTTCTGTTGTTGAATGATTATATGCTGTCTTATAGTGTAACATTGTAGCCAAGGTAACATTCCTGTAATTGATCCTGCAGGCTTCCGGCGGGGAGTGATGATCTTTCGCCAAGCATGAAGGGCTGTGCTGCCCGGCAGTCGAATTTCGTCACTGTTTCTATCTCAAAAGGAACATATGTGTCATAAAACCTGGTGACCAGGGCTTGTATGAAACCTTTATCCATGGCGGCATACCGGTCTATTTCAGCATTCTCGTCAATGACGATGGTAAATTCCCAGTAAAGCTGGTTTTCAATGAACCCTTCACTGCTGATAAAATTTTCACCCAGTATATTCGAGCCTTTGTCATCCGGACAATCAATTCTCAAATCACTGTAATAGCTTCTGGCAACTACTTCTTTTTCAAGTATTTCTGAGAGAGCAGCGGCTGTCAGTTCAATATTACCCTTGATTTCGCCTGAAAAAGCATAGAATTTCAGGAACCTCCGGTGATAATCATCGGGGAAAATACTTTTTCTTGAAAACAGACTTTTAAATGCACCGAGCGGATCTTTGTGCAGACGGATAATCTCCTGCTCAATTCTGACCCGTTGCTGTAAGAATTCATTTTCATAGGGCAAAAAGAACTTCCTGGCATTCGCCTCTTCCTGCTTTTGCCTTGCAAACTGCTTTCTTCGCTCTTCCGAACCCAGGCTGCTGAAAATGCACATCTCATGAAAAAGCCCTTCAGGCAGTAAATCATATAGCCCGTCGCGGGAAAGCTGGAAGACCAAATAATCTATGACCTGGTCAAATTGAACATTGGCCACATCTTTTTCATAATTCCTTCTGAACAGCCCTTTGCAAGCAACCAGCATTTTATCAGCATCCATCCCCCGGTCGGCCAGGTCGGCCATGATCACCTCCGCCTTGATGTCGGAGATGTTCGCTTTTATCGATTTAGCCAGGTTCTTAGTGGGTTTCATCGCCTGAAAGTTCAACATATTGCACTTCGGATCCTGCCGTTATGTTCAGGACGTCAAAATAAGGTATACCAATTTCCCTGAGTGTCAGGTGCGGATACGGGAAATCAGCATCAATGCTTTCGTAAAATCTTTGAAAGACTCTTTCCCTGGGATCTTTGGTTATGTTGTTTTCTTCTATATACGCAGACACTTTGGATTCGGGCAGGATCACATTGATCTCCTCATCGGTCGATTCCGGGACAAGCTGATATATCAGCTTGTTATTCATCAGGTTAATAGTAACGTCGTCGCATCCGAGCAAACCCTTCAGGGTTTCAAGGGCTTGTGCGATGGTCATACCGGCGCTTAATCCTTCCCCTCTCACTACAGGTTCCCAGACTTCGTGGCTCATGCAATCTTCTTCGTAATTTTCCAGCCTGTAGCTTTTCAGGGTCAGGTACATGCCGTCATATTTGAGCATTTTTCCGTTCAGGGTATTGCATTTGAATTTCTCCGAATTTTCATTGAAACCGTGGATGAATTTCAACGCCTCCTGCGTTTGTATGGCGCCGATGATGGATGAGCTGATAGGCGTGGTGGCAATCCTTCCCTGGACCACATTTATTTTGGCTATGTCAGGACATCCTGTCCGGTAAAACAGCATTTCAAGGTCGGCTTCGTTCAGGCTGCATTCATAACAATTGACCCCGGGCGTGAATATCCTCACGTTGCCTTCCAGGTTTTCAATACCTCCGTCTATCCATGTTTTATTGGCCCTGAAGCAGCTCCGGTTGATCAGGTAACGCGCCAGCCGGCTGTCGAGGCAGCCGATGACAAGATCCATTTTCCGGATATGGCCCAGGCCCACATCGGTGCCGATATCCCCGGCAATGTAACTTACGTTTATATATGGATTGATCTCGCTGATCCTTTTGGCGGCCACTTCCGCTTTCATGGCATTGCCTTCGGCATCCTCGGGACGGAACAATACCGACCGGCAAAGGTTGCTGTGTTCTACGGTATCAAAGTCGACGATCAGGATATTGCCAATGCCAAACAGCGCCAGGTTTTTAATGACCTCATTACCCAATGCGCCGGCACCAACGACCATAACACTGGCATTTCTGACCTTTGTTTCATCAAACCATGACAAAAGGGAAAAGACCTCCTCTCCCCATTTCCTGTTTCGATTGCCGATAGATATTCCCTTCATTCAGATAAAAACCTTAAATATTTTTCTCAATAAATGGATTTCAGGATGTATATGATCCCGAATTCAAACCCTACAGACTGCCAGATTGTTTTACTGTTCGGCTCTGTCAGCAGGTTATTGTAAATATTGATAAAACCGGGATCCTTTGACACTTCCTGCTCATAAGATGAAATATTCATAAGGCCATAGTTGAGATCGGCCCCCAGCTTGAATATGATGTAATCCGAAACAGGAATGGTGATGCCGCCGGCCAACAATACCGAGAGGTTCACCGGGTTGAGATCATATTCCGATGATTTGATTACCGGGGCATTATCGACAAAACCCAGCTCCGGGATGCCTTCCAGCCGGACAAAATATTGCGCGTAGTTTCCACTGACCGACATGCTGCCTGAATGAGTGAAATTATACGCGACAGGCGTTGATATCTTTACTCCAAGCCTGACATAATAGCTGACCTTGCTGGTGTTGGCATTGCCAAGTTCAAGAAATACCGGTATGTCTAATGTGGTGATCCGGGTTGATTCCACCAATCCATTTGCCTGGATGAACTCGGTATAACTATCCCCGTCAACATCAAGAGTTGGATATGTTGTTTGATATGAATCCATCTTGATTTCACTGTAGTATGAACTCAGGCCTGCGCCGAAACCGAGGCTCACTGATTTTCGCAACCGCATCAGGTACCCTGCTTCGAAACTGTAACCAAGCCCCCCCTGGGCGTTCCATGGCGAGTCGTTATAAATCGTTTTATTATACAACCGTGAATAATCAGCTGACAGGTTCACAAACAGGGATTTCCTGGGGTAACCTTTCAGGTCGGAAGCCGAAAGACCGAGGGTGACGACAATCGTCAGGAGCGATGTTATGAATGCTTTTCTCATTTGAAGATGATATTTTAAATGCTAATCTGTCTCAATATATTGAAATACAGTTTGTCCGATTTTAAACCTCACGCCATTGTAAAGCTCGTATTCTTTTCCGGTATCCAGATCAAACCGTTCGTTGAAATTGGTTGTCTTGCCGATTTCCAGGTTGGTGATAACCGGCACCCCCCTGGTATTGATATACATCTTGGAATGCTTTTGTGCGATCTCTTCATTGTTTTTTTCCCAGTTCATCTGAATCTCGCAGGCGAAACTTCTGCCCAGATACACTTCATTATGGCCTCCGGAGGAACTCATCCACTTATGGACCGGGATGATATCCTGATTCTTTTTCCCCTGCAGTATCTTCAGGAAGAAGTGCTCTGACTGCAGCCTGATGGTGGCAATCGATACACCTAATCCTGCCGCGTATATCATAATACCTACCAGGATGGCATTTTCCTCAAGCTCCCCGATAAAGGCATAAATAACGATAAAACAAAAGATGATGGAGATCAATCCGCCGATAAGCCCGTGCTTCCAGACAATAGTGGTTTTAATGGACATGACCAGGCCAATGGCGGCTCCGAAGAATATCCACGGGATCCAATCGAAATAGACTGTAGCGGGCCTGTTGATCAGGATCAGGATAATGCTTCCCAATAGAAACGCGACAAATCCGGCAACCCCGCCCAGGATACTTCTGAGCAGTATCTTGCCGTAAATCATCAGGTTTTTATGGCGGTATTCCTCCACAAAGGAGAAGAACGCGGTAAGAAAGAATCCCATCAGCGTGCCCACGATCAGGAATGGCGCTATCTTAAACTTGAAAGAACCGAGGTTGCTTTCTGTAATGGTTGGCCTGATCCACTCGGTTAGCCATATGCTGAATGCAAAGACCTGTTCCCACTTGATCAGTGCCACATATAGCAACCAGGACAGGAAACCGCCCAGCATGCCATATAGCACCCAGCTCAGGTAATAGATCTTATTCTTTTTGGAGAAGGGATCTGTAATGTCAAAGAAATTTTCCTGGCCATCGTTGCAATTTTGCCCATATTCCGGGCACATATGTCCATATTCTTTCCAGCATAAATGGTGAACGACATGCTTGCATTTGACCACCACCTTGTCGCCGGGATTCAGCGGATCTCCGCAAAACTGGCATTCTTTGAATAATTCGTGCTCCCGTGGTTTATATCTCTTGACATATTTTATGACAAATATCTTATTCTTGATCAAAGGGATGATCAATTGTATAATGAACATCACCAGCAGAAAGATGATGATCCCTGCGACAAGGCCTCCGAGCATGACCATGACCTGGCGTTTTGGCTCACCAATGGTCATCGGGTAAAGGGAGTTGCCGTAACCTTCCCCATAGGTTGCCTGACCGTATGCAACGAAGAGATCCGGTTTATAGGAGTTGATTTCTAAATGCAGGGTACGTGTCTCTCCCCTGTATTTTTTTGGATTTTCATACCTTAAACGAATTTCATAGTCCCATTTTTCCTCCGCGATTTTTTTACCAAGGCTGTTAAAGTCCTCCAGAATATTGTCGGGACTGGTCAGTATATTGCCATAACGATTGCCGCTGGCGGCCGTTATCATCTCCAGGAAAGCTTCATCCAGCAATTCCCCGCCGAAACTGATAGCGTAAATGAATAATTTGTTTCTGTATAATTCGGCGGTATTGATGAGTTCCGGTTCGCGGATGACCCTGAACAGGGTGTTGTGATATTTTGGGTTCTGTTGTATGTCATTACGGCCATCTGTAATGATAACCAGGAATTTATTACCATCCGGCGCCATCTCAACAGCCCTGTTTCGCCTGTAAGCCCCCTCATACTGAAGATTGGGCACATCTTTCGTGGAATCAAATTCCATCATTTTCGTGAAAATGGCATTGTACATGCAGGAACTGCCGGTGCTGGAAACATGGAAATCGAGATCGTTTATGTTGGCCTGGGTAACCACCCTGCTTTCGGAAATATCTTCATCAAACCAGGAATAAAATAAATTGCCGGTTTTAACCATCCCGGCCAGCTCATAAATAGCCGATTTTATTTTATCCATGTCATGCTGATTGATAGAACCGCTTTTGTCAATCAGCAATGAAATGTAATAGTCTTCCGGGATTTCAGATCTCATTTTACCATGATCCCTTAACTTTTTCAGGCTGCCCGGGATAAATACGGGTTTTATCCTCTCCTCCTTTCTGCCGAGGAATTCCTTCACAGAAACCCTCATGGAATCCCCTGGTGACAATTCCAGAATTCTGTCTGCATCTTCAGTCCCTCCCGGTCTCATCAGGTTGAACTTAACGGTCATCGTATCACTTAGCTTGGCCAGGTTTTCAGGCTTCATCTGAATGTCGATGATTTGCAGATCGGCATCTGCACGCTTTTGTGCATGCGTAATGAAAGTAATCAGAAATACCAGCAAAACCAGTCCCGGTAATTTAATCATCCGGAAAATGTGCGACATTAATAGATGTAGTTGCATATGACAGGGATTGAGCAGTTTCATTTCATCATCGGGTTAACATTACTTGCGTTTTCTGGTCCATTCAATCAGTTCCGGCAATGGAACGCGTGCTGACTTGTCGGGTGCTGAGATCAACGACCTGGTGATAATGTCAGCAGGTAAAAGGGAAAGACCTTCATCAGCAGGAGAAAATAAAGCGATGACCAGGTTCTTCCCGTATGTCTCCGTTAACTGTATAATTTTATCATTCAGCGCTTTTGCATTATCTTCCGAAACAGAAGCCAGGAAGAAAATAGCCCCTATGATCTTCTTTTCATCAGGCTTGCTGATCTGTTGCCAGTCTTCCTCACTTAAAACCTGTTCAATGGCCAGGTCGGCATAATGTGATCCGGGGTTATGTTGAAAGCCTGAAAATAAGCCAGTTGTGAAGTTTTTGCCGGTTTGGAGTTTTGCATTCTCAATAAAACGTTTGATCTCCAGGATGCCGGGGAGGCTGAACAGGATATTCCGGATAGAGGTCCCGGAATAAGCCCTGGAGATGTCGTGGGCAAAATAGTTATCAAACTGAACTATTTCCCGGCGGGGAGGGGTAAGCGCCCAGTGATAAATGGAATCGAAACTGAAAAAGCGTATGGAATCAGCGGCGTTGTTCATATCGCCATTGGCCTTGTAAGGAAAAATACCCAGATCCCAGGCAGGTGTATAAGGATCCAGTACCAAAGCCAGCATCCGGTGCTTGTTCTGGGTTCCTGCAAAATCATTCTGAACCTGGAGATCGTAATCCGAAAGAAATATTTTCAATCCCGGGTGACTGTGAAACCAGGCCGTCATGACAAAATCGCGGTTCGATTTTTGCCGCATGTTCTCGAGCACAGATTGCAGTTTCACCCCTATTTTGGCGCCGAAATTCAATTGATACTTTGAAAAAGAAGCATCATCTCCCGGTTCGATGAAATCTTCCAGCGATACGTCGTATTTATCAGGTTCATCAGGATTGTAGTCCCACTGGCCAATCAGATAACCACCGGTTTCATTGGCGGAGTGCTCGGTCGTTCCGACCGAATGAATGGAATCTTCGAAGAATCGATAGGTCTTGATAATGCAGTCCCGCTCAAAATAGACATTTTTGACGCAACTATCCGCCCATTCATGCGACATGTTCAACTCAAGGTAGCGGTCCTTGTTGGGTTTCAGATAATCCGCCAGCCCTTTTCCCTTGTTTGATGCTGTAACCATAGTGGGCTGTATTTTTATGGCATTTTTAGCAGGTCGTGATGTTGACAAAATCGGGCTGATTTTCAGTTTTTTTCTTCGTAATGCCATCAGGTACACATAAGTCCCGAAGATGAGAATAGAGATGAATATAATAGCCAGGGCCGTGTATAAAAAAGGAAAAGGTTCGTATTCCGACTCTATGATGCTGGCTTTCAATATTTCAACACGGTTGACAAAGCCAGACCTTTCTTTTTCAAATCCCTGCTGGGACTCAATCAGCGGATCAAGATCATATTGCTGGAAAGAGCTCCTTTTGCTATGTGATAAGGAATCAAATGTAGAATTTATGACAGCATAAGAATTAATAATATTATCAGCCTTTTTTAAATAAGACTGCCTGACCCACTTGAAATATCCTTTGCTGAATTTCTTGTTTTCAAAATTACTTTTGAGATTGTCGTAATCCACTACCAGGCCTTCAAGCTGGAGGTTAACCTGATTGAATGCCAGGTCAAATGCACTGATCTTTTCCGCCAACTCCACCTTTCCCTCGAGTTCCATAAAAAGACTGTAAATGTCTTTATTCTGGGCATTGATTGATGTTTGTAATTTTTCCAGCGTGGCTTCAATGACGGAGACTTCACTGAAAAGATCTTTCAGCTTATTTTGGATCTCTGTCCCTTTGAGTGGCATGGTCCTTCTGTCAATGTTCTGAAATTCAGATAGCAAATGGCTGATTTCCTGTTCGATCTTTGATTTGAAAGTGCGGATGGTTGTCAGATACACAGTATTGGAACTGTCGCAATATTGATTATCGGACTTACAGGAAGTTAGCCCCAGTGACATATTCTCAAACAACTCCTCCGAAAGCTGATCTTTAACGGAGAACATTTCCTGAACCATTGAAAACCTCTCATCGTTCTGTCTGATGCGGTTTCCGATATCAGCCATCCCCGGGTTGATTATTCCCTTCATTGATTCGAACTGTGAAGCCAGTTCATGATATATCACATTATATTTTTTCGCCAGTGAATCAATTTTATTTTCAATATCCTTTCGCGAAGTATCTTCTTTCTTTACCTTTTCTTTGACCGGGGGCTCAGGTCTGGGAGCGATTATCTCCTTCTCCTTCTCTTTCTTTATTGTGTCTTTGATTTCCTGTTCGGCTATTTCTGTTTCTTCCTGCATTATGGCCACATGTTCATCGGGAACGGGTGTTTTACCTGGTAGCGAAAATGACCATGCAAGCTGCCGGGGAATATCTTCGATATTCTTGTTTTTCGGTTTAGCAGTGACATAGGTGAAAAATAAATTCAGGGTTATCAGGTCACCATCCTTTCCGTCAATCCTGAGTTTCAGCGGTTGCGACACATTTATCAGTTCAAGATATCCATTTGAGTAGACCGGCTTGATACTCATTCCATTTTCTGTGATTTGATCAGTGGCCTGTAGAATTGACTGTTTTTGTCTGGGGGAAAAATTGATCAAGTATTTATCATTTTCCTTAATACCAATCATCCACTTGTCAAAATTGTCTATCAGGTACAAATAATGCTCGTTGTTTTGAAACGGTTCTCCATCTTTATTTTTCCAGTCAGCATAGAATTTAATGGTCAATTCATGCCGTTTGTTTGTGTCATACTGAACCTGTGGTGTTATATCACAAATGGTTTTGGCAAAAATGAGCTGTTGTTTTTGCAGGTTTGTTTTGCCTGGACCGATCTCCTGCTGTGCCCATGCCGGTCCGGTGACCAGGAAGAGCAAAAAAGATAAATGAAAATATTTTATCATCAATATGACTGTTATTTATATTTTACCTTCTTTTTCAACGATAATGCCCGCTTGATCGGCTCACGGAATTTTATCCCAATGATCGTCAGTACGATAATCAGACCGGAAACAATAATCCAGGGCGAAAACTTCTTCCTTTTTGCCTTTGCAGAATGGTCAGCAAAACTGCCGGTCGTTTTTTCTCCCCTGCTTTCGGCTCTGATATTGTTGATAATGATTATAGAAGCATTATAATAATTGTCAAATTCATCTTTAAGCAAGGCAACTTCAGATGTGATGGCCTTGTTTTGTATCATCCCCTGGAAATTCTCATCTTCGATCTTGTAAATATTATCCAGCCTGGCTTTGATATCTGCCAGCAGAATACTGTCGAAAGCATTCGTCTGATTGAATTCCCATTGTAATTTCTTTAAGCCGTGATATATTTCCCTAATGACAATACTATTGTCACTTAATGATTCACGTCTTTTTACCGTCATCACTCCAATTTGGCCGAGAGAATCCAGTTTCTTATTGAGATCCCTTAACCTGAAGCTGATATCAATCTCGTTTGAAGATATCGATTTAAGGTATCCTTCAATATTGGTTTTGATACTGTTAAGGTTTTCACAACCCATTTTAGAAACATCATCTGTAATTTCACTATTCAGATCCTGCAGGCTCTGGTTAAGCATTTTGATCGATTCCAGTTCCTGTTTCTCACTTCTAAGTGCCTGCTCTGATTTATTCAGCCCTGTCTTGAATATTTCACCCAGTTGCTGCAGTTTTTGTTTGGCTTGTAATTTATTGATGCGGGACACATAGTAATCGTATTTCTCACCACATTCGGGCCTGTCTGACGGCGGCGGCAGCTTGAATTTCCAGATGAGCGGTTCGGCTTTCTGATCGACCGTGAACCCTGAGAATAAAAAAGACTTCTCTGTTCCCATGTAAAAAGAGGCGACGAGAACGATGGTTTCGTTCTTGTATTTCGTAATGGAGACAGTAATTGGTTTTGTTTTATTAATGAAAATATCGGGTAATTCTTCCAATGTATAGTCAAAAATGGCGCCTGGTGATAGCTCAAAGGTATTTGAGATTAAATCCTGAACACGCTTGGGAACCTTCCAATTGCTGTTTGATCTGCCATAGTTCTGCATAAAATATTCCGGATCGTTGATCATATATATCTTTTCCGTCTTTGGAACAAATATTTCATTGTTCTGATACCATTTTGTCGCGAAATGAATGATCAGGAACTCATTTTTATTTTCATCTATTTTATAGGTTACATTTGGCGTGACGCTGATCGTAATTTTTCTGCTGTATGCGATGTCTTTGGATCCGAGCAGGTTTTCCCCCACCATCAGCACTTCGGCTTCCTGGGCCATCAGGGAGAAGGAAAGCAGTGAAACCAGGATTACAATAAATATTTTCATTCCGGTTGAATTTATAAGATAGTTTACATTCTAATCCGCTGTTATACGATCTAATTCATTTTTAAAGTAATAGGAGCGTTCCCGGTGTTTTTACCTCCGGGTGAACCAATATCCTGGATCTCCTGCAGGTAGTTTTTATGAAACAGTAGTGGTGTTTTGTACAGTTTCGAATTATCAGTATAGATCCCTTCGTTGACATTCACCCAGCCGGCAGGTTCAGCTTCTTCCCTTATCCATTCTGCAACAACCTGGTCTTCCGGCCACGGGTAGCTGTCGATGGCCCAATAGGTTTGGTATTGCAGGTATTTACCTACCCGGATGATCCTTTCATCCAGGCCGCAGGCAACGCCAAGATCCCTGTCGTTAAGGCATATCCTGCCCTTGAATTTACCCGTCGCGCGGATATTGGGGTGCCAGGTGTCTGACAACATGACAAATTCAGGGTTTCCTCCGAACGCTCCGGGGTAATTGTTGGGTAAAACGATGCTCAGGTGGTGTTCCTTACCATAAACGGGCTGCCGCCAGGGCCTGGATATCTTTTCCCCGCTCACTTCCCTTGTCGCTTCGACGGGCTCGTTCACACCGATGATGCTGTTCAGATGATAAATGATCTCATACTCAACCGGCAACCCCTCCCTGTTCCGCTTTCTGATGATGTACTTGATCACGTCGCTGTTTTCACAGAGAAAGTCGATCTTTCTCCATTCTTTCAACAATTTTCTTCCCCTGGGTGATAACTCGGTTTTCTTATAACCCTCAAAAATGTTGTTAATTTTTTCTTCTCCTTTTGAAATGACGATTTTTGCCATCTTCTTGATATTTATTTTTCGTTAAAACTTATCCGGCGATCACTTCCTTGATCAGGATAAGCCTGTCGCCGCTCCTGATGTTATAGTCATATAATGTCTGGTCTTTCCCTTTTATGCGCGGTTTAAGTATTTCCTCCTCAGAGCCTGTCGTACGGCCGAGGTGGTAGGTAATGGGATTGCCCCCGCCATCCCGCCATGAAAGCTGTAAAGCTTCTACGATTTCTTTGATAGCATCAACTACAGGTTTAGTCAGATCTTCCACCTTCATGGAATATTCCGTATCCTGGTAAAACAATACAATTTCCAATTCTTCCATTTCTTATAAATTTTTATAATGTCTGTGACATTCGTTAATAATCTTAATATACCACTAATTTCCGGCACTGTTGCTGTTTATCATCCAGTGTCAGTTCAAGCAGGTAAATCCCTTTACTGAAACCGGTCAGCCGGACCGACCGGTCGCCTGCAGGCAGGGTTTCATGATATTTCACCCTGCCGTTAATGTCAGTAATCCGCACTATATATGAATTTGTGCTGACCACGTCGTCGTTGAGGATAATCATGAATTCCCCCTGGTTAGGGTTAGGGAAAATCATGAAGATATCTTCTTTGCTGAATAGGCCACTTTTATCCAAACCATGATCATAGCTCAGTTCGACGTAACACAGGTATTGATTGGTCACCCTGACGGTGTATGTGCCATATGATAACCCGCTGCTGTGGTAATAATATTTTGATGTGGCGCCGGTGATGATCTGTCCGTTTAAGTACCACTGATAGCTGTAATTCATGCCTGTTGTATCACCCGGGTAAATGAGCACCACCGGATTAATAAGGGGTTTTGAGATAATGGCGGCTGTGTCAGGAATTGGCCTTACCGTTAAATCATATGTTCCGGTTGCCGGGTTATTCGTGACGCACGTTCCTTCAGGGTATATTACAAGTACCTTCACCGTTGCATTTTCCAGGATTTCGTCCGTTGTCATGACTTGCCCGTTGCCTGAGGGTTCATCATTTATGAACCATTGATACTGGTTGAGCTGATTCGGCGGGGTAGGCATGGCTGTAAATGATACCTGGTCGCCACTGCAAATGTTGGGTGGGGATGGTGTGATCAGAATGCTGGCTGTAATGAAATCAACGACCTCGATCTGTAATGATGCGCTGGTCTTGCTGCCGCAATCGGCGCCAACGTCAGTGACTATATAATAATAAGATGTGGTGATGTTCAGTGTCCCGACATTATAAGTTTCGCCGGTGCCGAGTTGATTGCCGGCTTCATTATACCATTTTATGCTATAATTTCCGGAGCCCCCTGTAGCGTTTGCCGTTAGCGTACCGCCGTTATCGCCGGCACATATGGGCGAATTGCCCCCTGTAATGTTTCCAGCCGTCAATTGCGGGTAAACAGTGCAGGAGAAAATTGAACTTGTATCTGAACCGCATTCATCGTCTTCCACAATATAGTAATAGCGCGTTGTGGCCAATAAAATTCCGACAGGAAAGACAGGGCCTGTGAACAGATATACATTGTTTTCATTGTACCATTTGATGACATGGCCTCCTGCCCCTCCGCTTGCATGAGAATATAATGTTCCGGCATCATCCCCGTAACATATCGGTGTAATGCCACCCGTTATGGTGTTGGCTAGCAGTTCATCATAAACCCTGATGGTCACGATGTTCGATGTATCCCTGCCGGTAGGCACATCGTCATCGACAATAAGACGATAGGCGGTAGTGACATAGAGCGGTGGCGGTACAAAAATACTGTCGTCTGCACCGGGGATAATATTCCAGGTATCTCCATCCAGTGATGACTGCCACAGGTATGTGTAATTTCCACTGCCGCCCGTTACCCTTGATTTCAGGGTGTCCGGGGTTGCCCCGTAGCAGATCTCCTGGTCATCGGTGATGGTAACTTCAATGGGATCGCCAGCCATAAGATTTGCAGTGGCCATTAGTATAAATGATAGAAGGAATAACGGGAGTATAATTTTTATATTCATGATACTTCGCTTAGCTGTTGTCATATTAATTTATTTTGATGATAGCGGCTTTTTGTTCGATCATGGCCCCACCTTCAATTTTTACCTGGGCATTCGCTTTATTATTGATATTCATGGCATTTACTTCATATTGTGACGTGGAATCAACCTTCACATTGGTTGATTTGATCTTAAAGTCGCTTTGGGATTCCATCTCTATATTGGCAGCTTTTATCTTTAGATCGCCCGTAGCCTCCATTTCAATGTCTCCTTTTGATTCAATTTTGATTTTGGAGGAATGCGATTGCAGGGTGATAACATAGTTGTCTTTATTGTAATCATAGATTTTTAGCTCTTCACTACCATCTTTATCGGAGAATTCAATGGTATGCCCGCTGCGGGTGCGGATGGCTTTTATGTCGTCGTCTGCATTTACCCAGGCGCTGTCGGGCGCTGCCTTTCCATGAAACATGCTGCCGATCACGTATGGCTTTTCGGCGTTGCCGCCCTCGAATGCTACCAGTACCTCTTCCCCAATCTCCGGTATGAAATAGAACCCTTTCTGGTCCCCGGCATGGGGGGTTACGAGCCTGATCCAGGGGGTCATGGTGTTTTCTTCCTCTTGCCATATGAACTGGACACGGATCCTTCCCAATTGATCGGGATCGTTGTTGTCTATCACCTTGGCTGCCTGTGTTTCGCAGAATGGTATGGCATGAGGAGATGAGTAGGGAGGTACTTCAATTTCGGCCGGGACAGCCGAAAAGCTGTTTTGATAGTTGCCTGTCCTGTCACATGAATGGCTGATGCTGGTGATGATATAATTACCATGGTCAACCTGTTTTTTATCATCTCCCTGGCCATAGTTCTCAATGATATTGATTTCACAGCCCGCCACCAGGTCAGCATCGTCACTGGAACCACTGCACGAAATAAACCCGGCAGTCATAGCACTTTTCAACAATTTTACACGCGAGTCGAGGTGTTCCTGGGCTTTTGATTTGGTCAGGCTGTGATTGTAAAGGCTTTGCGTATCATGCTTGAATTTTTTTTCAGACACATCGTAGGCATATTTGGCTTTGGTGGAAAGGTTTGATATCTGCTTATCGCCTGATTCGCTGCTGATCACTTTATTTTCAAAGTAATCATATGCTAAATATTTGAAATTCAAATCTTCCAGTTTCAAGGAGAAATCAAAATTAAACAGATCGGCGCCAAATTCGAGCGTTACTTTCTTTTGGGCCCGGGCGCCAAAGATGATTTCCTTGCCATCATAATAAAACCACTGGGCCTTTTTGGAAGCCAGCCTTGTCAGGAATGCGAAAGCGCTTTCTTTGTATTGAACGGTATACGACAGCACATCGCTGGCATTTTCAGGTTTGACCTTGTTGCTGTCCAGCTGGTATTCACCGAGGATCTTGTCGACAATGGCCTTTAGCGTCTTGTCCTCAAATGTCCTGCAGTGTTCTCCGTCATTCAGAAAGATATCCGGGCTGGATGCTTCCACGATGACCGTGTCGCTTTGCGCATCATGCATCTTGCGGACCTTCACCCCCGTGATAACACCGTCGAATTCCAGCTTTTCATTCTCCCTTCCTTCAATGGTAAGTGAAACAGAACATCCCAGGAAGAGCTGGTCCGATTTATCCATGATGAATGTGCCATCATCTTCAAAATGATCACGACGATAGACAATTTCAAGCGAATGATGCCCGAAAACGCTTTGCTGCAGATGCAGGTCAAGAAAATCGCCCGCATCCCTGCCATTGATGGTATTTTTACCATCAACCAAAACTTTAACCTTCTGTGCTAAGGCCATACCTTATAATATTATATTCGGTGTTCAAATGGGTTGGCGGATCGACTCTTAGCAAAAGGACAGAAAACAGGATCAGACTGTTTTCCTTTTTTGCTGAAACGGAGGGGCGCCGCCAACCTTGATTTCTTCTGCCGAAATGGTAAAACTGGTCGTCATGGGCTGCGCTCCGCCCATATGGTTGAACGATTCATGATACTGGATGCAGGCAGCGTTCTTAAATTCAATCACTTTGTCTTTATTTCCGATCTCAATCTTACCGTTTTTAAGCGCTTTAGCATCCAGCATCCAGTCAATCAGTACCGTTTCAGGGGTGGATTCAATCATAAAATTGATCGTACCCCCGGTCGGGTAACCGGTTGGCTTGCCGGTTTCGTCAGTGTATTGCGTAAATCCGTAATCAAACGAAAATATCTTAATAGGCTGATCAGAACCTGCCAGAATCAGTTTCGCTTCGACTAATTTAGCCCCGGTGAAAACCATACAACAATTAATTTAATTAACTTGTATAATACAGATAAGTCCTTCATTATCCCGTAAAGGGAAGCGGGATTACTTTTCTGCCCATGGATTTTCATGGAATACACCACCTATGGATACCTTTTTGGCCGAAATAATGAAATTTTCCATCTGGGAATTTGCATCCAATGCATTGTAAGTCTCGGAATAGCTTATCATATATGCATCCTCGAACTCGAGGGTTTTCATATTGGTGCCATCCCGTTTCTCAAATTCAATCTTGCCTTTTTTGGCACTGTAAGGATCACAGGCCCATTCAAACAAGTCTGAGTTGCCATCGTTCAGCGATTTGGTAGTTACACTGATATTGCCACCACGTGTAATGGCCGATGGCCTTCCTTCCACATCAGTTTCCTGATGCAGGTCATAATGCAGGGTCACTACCTCACGGTCTGCTAACCCGTCGATTTTGATGTAAACTGACATAATTTTAAAGATTAAGGATTAATAAATAGGTGAATAAATGATTTAAAAAGAACAGATCAATCTACTTCCTGGTTCCATTCCCTGCCTTCCCGGCCATCGTGGCCTTCCAGTTTGATGTAGAAATTCTTGGCGGCAAAGAAAGGCTTGATATTTACTTGGATCGTTATATCCTTGGTAACGGGGTCCTGACGGATGCCATCCCGGTCAAAGGTATAGTCTTCGAAAAGTTTCCCCTTGTAATCGTTCAGAAAATCGACAATCTGCTGCCAGATGTCGTCTCTGAGTGATTTGTTGAACTTTTGAAAAGCCACATCGTTGAAGAAGTTCATAAAGACCTTTCCGACCCAGTCGAACACCCTGACGATCGGGTATTCCTGCAAGCCGATATTGTTCCCGTTGAACAGTGTTTTATTGGAGAAAGCCATCACGCGGTTGTCTTCAAAGACCATCGGGATCAGGTTCAGGTCGTTCAGGGCGGCGATTTCCGACTTTTTAAGGTCATAACGCGCACCGCTGACTTCGTTCAATGTCCCGAATTTCTTTCCCGCGGCGCCTTGTGCGATGGGAATCCCCTCAGTATTGTATAGTTTTCCTGCCAATGCACTGGAAGGTGGTACATAAAGATCTTCATCTTCACCTACCTCTGCATATTTTCCCCTGCCAACAAGCCAGTTACAGGCCATGATGACATTGGCCAGGTGGGCGTCCCCACCATTCAGGCTCTCTTCCTGGAACAGTTCCATGGTGCTTTCCACATCCTCCAGGTTTCTGAAATCAGTGACCATAAGGACTTTATTTTTATGGGCAGCCTTTCCCCATTTATTTAATACGGCTTTGGATCCCAGGTAACCCGGGACAACCACGAGGCTGTAATTATTCTTCAGCGAGAGACGGTCGTAGTTACGGCTCAATTCTGCTGCCACTGCATCGATAAACCTCGAGTTGTCAAGGTCTTTCAGTTGGTCGGGTGATGCATTCATGATGGCAACATACTTTACCTTATCGTTTTCAGTATTTTTAAAGAAAAGCGCTACCGAACGGTAGGAGCGTTCCAGGTTCTTGGTCTGCTCGAGCGCTTTTTTCAGGTTTTCCTTGAGGGTTTTATCAGCAATTTCTGCTCCTTTTTCACATTCTTCCACATATTCTGCTACAGAAGCTTCTTTGGAGAGCAGGCTTGCCCAAAGTTCAAGGGTTTTTTTCAGCCGCTCCCGCTGGGCTTTGAACTGTGTCTCGGAAAGGAATATTTGCTTGGTGGCCTTTTTTTCCGGATTGAGTTTCTGGGTGCCGTCAATCGTTCCTTCGATCAGGTCGAACCCACCGTATTTCTCCAGGTGTTTCAGGCTTTCTTCAAGATGTTTGACTGGTTCGGCTATTTTACCCAGCTCCTCTTTCATTTTTTCTTTAAAATTTTCAGGCTTATGTTCTTTCATCGGATCTGCCATGGCGATAATGTTTTTAGTGATGATTTTCTTTAATTTTTAAAAACTACTTGGATGCTTCAAGTTCCTTCAGCAGGGCCAGGATCGTGTTCAGCAAGGCTTGCTTGGTTTCCAGGTCTGAAATAGCCTGTCTGAGCTGCTTGTTGCTTTTCATTTGCTTGATGATCTTCTGGTATTCTTCTTTCTGGATATCCAGTTCCTGAAGAAAAGCGCTCTGTGCAGTAAGTCCCTTTACACCGAAATCAGCCAGGGTTTTGAATGAAAGGGTCTCTTTTTTACTCGCCCCTTCGCTGTTTTGAAATTCCACATCCACCTTTGGTTTGTAATGCTCAAAAACATCATCTTCCGATTTGAGATTCCTTACAATTTCCGGTTTTGAAGGCTCATCGTAAGTCAACTGCTCGGTCAGAAAAGTACGGTTTTGAGGAAATTCAATGACTGATTCATTGACTTCAACATCCTGGACTTGTGTAATAACAGTCTTTTTTGCCATAATGTGATAGTTTTAAAGGTTATATATAATTTTTATGGTTCCCATTTCAATTCTCCTTTGTCATCTGAAATCAGTTTCACCAGGGTTCCTTTGCTGATCTTGCCTGAAATGATCATTTTTGACAGCGGCCTTCGAAGCTGGTTCCTGATCACACCCACAATGGGCCTTGCACCGTATTTCGGTGTAAATCCCATCATGGCCAGTTTCTGTTTGGCCTCATCAGTAATTTCAAGGCGTATTCCCTGCACATCGAGTAACTTTGTAAGTCCTTTCAGGTGAATTTCAAATATCTTCAGGACCATCTTTTCCGTGATCGGGGAGAAGGGTATGATCTCTGTCAGCCTCCCTAAAAATTCAGGTCTGAAATAACGGGTCATGATGTCCAGCAATTCGGTGGATTTGGGGATTATATTTTTCGCAAAGGATTCCACTATAAAATCGCTGCCGATGTTGGATGTGAACAGAATGACTGCGTTGGAGAAATCGCCCTCTTTCCCGAGCCGGTCGCTCAGTTTGCCTTCATCCAGGATTTGCAGGAAAATATCGAATACCGATGGGTGTGCTTTTTCAATCTCGTCGAAGAGTACCACGGCATAGGGTTTTTGTCTGATTTTGTTGACCAGCAGCCCGCCTTCTTCGTAACCCACATAACCCGGAGGGGCCCCATAAAGCAAGGCGGCAGAGTGCTCTTCTTTAAATTCAGACATATCGAACCGGAGCAATGCCGATTCATCCTGGAAAAGGAATTCAGCCAGGGTTTTAGCCAGCTCCGTCTTTCCGGTGCCCGTTGGCCCGAGAAAGAAGAAGGACCCGATGGGCTGGCCGGGCTTGTTCAGCCCCGAACGCGATTCAAGAATGGCTTCGGCAATATTGCGGATCGCGTGATCCTGCCCGACCACCCTTAGTTTCAGATGCTCTTCCGTGTGCATCAGCCTTTCCCGCTCCTGTGTCTGTAGCTTGCCGATGGGGATGCCAGTTTTGAATGAAATAACCGCTGCCACATCAGCCTTCTCAATGGCATCGTGTTTATGTTTGGCCAGTTCTTCCAGCCTGACCATCAGGTTTTTCAGATGCTTGATGAGTTCCTTTGATGAATCCATTTTCATCACATCTGTTTCATCGTCCAGTTGGGCGAACAGGATATGGCTCAATTTATGGCGCATGAAATGGTAAAACCATTGTAATTCCTTTACCAGCGAAACTTCTTCGAGTTTTTCCCTGTTGGCTGCAAGCGCTGCAAATTTCTCTTTCAATTCCTGAATATCGGCCTGGGAAGATTCTCCGGTCATCCTGACAACGGCCATGGTCCGGTCAAGCAAGTCGACGGCCGCATCAGGGAGTTTTCTTTCCTTATTATACCGTTTTGAAAGGCGGATGGATTCTTTGATCACTTCGGGATCGACCCGCAGATTATGATGCTGTTCGTAGTGGGGCATAATGCCGGCCAGCATCCTGGCTGTCATTTCCACGTCAGGTTCTTCCAGCTTGATGGTTTCAAAGCTGCGGTTGAAGGCGTCATCCGATTCAATATGTTTGCTGTAATTATCAAACGAAGTGGTGCCAATAATGGTCAGTTCGCCTTTGGCCAGCTCCGGTTTGAGCAGGTTGGCTGCACCGGAGGCGCCGCCATGACGGTCAATCAGGCCATGGATTTCATCGATGAACAGGATGGCTTTGTCAAATTGCTTGATCTCCCGGATGATCTTTTTAAGGCGGTCTTCCACTTCGCCTTTATAAGCGGCCCCCGCGATCAGTTCGCCCATGTCCAGTTCAAAGATCTGGCTGCCGGCAACGTTCCCGGAATTGTTGTTTGCCACCTCTTGTATAAAACCGTTTACCACGGCTGTTTTGCCGACGCCCGGTTCACCGATGATAATGACATTTGGTTTGGATCGCCGGCCCAGGATTTCCGCGATCATCCGGATCTCCCGGTCACGACCGATCACCGGGTCGAGTTTCCCTTGTCGGGCTGCGGCTGTCTTATCAATGCAATATTTAAGCAATGCGTTGGACGAAGCATCTTTCTTATCCCCTGCTGCTCTCTTATCTGCCTGACCCAATGTTGCCTGGAGGTCCAGCTTTTCGATCACCGCGGTCAGCACCTCATTGGGATTTAATGGGAAGGTTTTTAGCTGTTCAAAAGTGAAACCTACTCCGGCAGTGGCCAGTGAGATCAATACGCAAACCGGATCAGCCTTATCTTTGGATAGTTTTAAACGGATATTATCGGCCTCCATCAGAACTGCCACTACCTTGTCATCTGCAACGGGGTTTTCGGGTATCTTTGAAGTCTTGGGATAGCTTTCAATTCTCACATCGGCCCATTCTTCCATGAAAAAATAATCTTTCCCGAGCGAATCAAGTAATGGAATCAGGCCCACATCCTTATGCAGTATGGCTTTGAGCAGGTGACCGGGCGAAAATGTTTCCTGGGCATTTTCACGGGCCAGTGCCTGTGCAATATGAATGGCATTTTTTAGCTCGTCGGTCAGATCAAATTGGTTAGCGGCTTCCATGTGAATGAGTATTAATTTCATTAACTGCCACAAGATCAAGTGATCATCGACAGTGATGATATGATAATTAATTGGCCTGCCTAGCAAAAATAATAATTAAATTACCTGCAATGCAAGAATTTGCACTTTTTTAACGCAAATAATTAAAAAAATCATTTTCAGCCATGGATGCCATTAGCCGTTAGCAGTTTGCTGAGTAACGACTAACGACTAACGACTGATCTCAAGGCGCCTGGTACAGCAACGGCCCGTCCGGCCCGAGCGGCAGGCCCAGCAGCATCCATCCTACCAGCAGCAGGGTCCAGAAGATGGTCAGGAAGATGGTATAAGGCATCATGGATGAAATAATGGTGCCAATACCATATCGCTGGTCATATTTTTGGGCAAATGTGACGATCAGGGCGAAGTAGCTCATCATCGGGGTAATCAGGTTGGTCACCGAATCACCGATGCGGAAAGCGGCCTGCGTAAGCCCGGGGTGGTAACCGAGCAGCATCAGCATGGGGACGAATACCGGGGCCATGATGGCCCATTTGGCCGATGCGCTGCCCATGAACATGTTGATCATGGCCGACATGATAACAAAAGCAACAATAAGCGGGATTCCGGTCAGGCCGATATTGCTGAGGGTGTGGGCTCCGTTGATGGCGACCACCAGCCCCAGGTTGCTGTAGCTGAAGAAGTAAACAAACTGCGCAGCGAAAAATACCAGCACAATATACCCCGCCATGCCCGCCATCGATTTGGTGATGTGACTCACCACGTCTTTATCACTTTTAACGGTTTTTGTGACATACCCGTAAATGATGCCAGGGATAAAAAAGAAGATAAGAATGGCGATGATTACCCCGTCGAAGAAAGGGGAATGAAGGACGGAACCGGTTTCAGGGTCGCGCAGTATCCCATTTTCCGGGATGATGCTCAGGGCAAGCAGAATGATCACTACGAGCACTCCGAGGCCGGCCCGGCGAAGGCCTTTTTTCTCAATGGAGCTGAGATTGTCGACGGGTATCTTTTCCGCCGTTCCGGTATATTTGCCTAGCCTGGGCTCCACGATGGTGTTGGTCACCCATGTCCCTACAATAATCACCAGGAAACCCGAAACAAAAAGAAAATAATAATTCACAACGGGGTTGACCACCATCTCCGGATCCAGGATCTGGGCTGCGGAGGTGGAAAGGCCCGCCAGTACGGGATCCATGGCGCCGATGAGGAAGTTGGCGCCAAACCCGCCGCTCACCCCGCAGAAGGCTGCCGCCAACCCTGCCATCGGGTGCCTGCCCATGGCATGAAAGATCATGGCCCCCAAAGGGATCAGCAAGACGTAGCCCGCTTCTGAAGCTAAATGCGAAAGGATGCCTGCCGTTACAACAGCAGCGGTGATCAGCCTTCGCGGCGCACCCAGCACCAAAGCCCTGATCATCACGTTGAACAGGCCCGACCCCTCCGCCACGCCTATGCCGACCATCACGACCAATACATAACCTAAAGGGGGAAATAATACGAAATTGGTGATAATATGGGTGTAGATCCAACGGAAGCCATCCCCGCTCACAAGATTGTTTACCATAATAACTTTCCCGCTCACGGGATGCACCGCCTGGTAGCCGAAGTAGGCGGTCAGCCACGAAATCAATACCACCAGCACTGCCAGTAGTGCAAACAGCGTCGCGGGGTGGGGCAATTTGTTTCCAACGATTTCAATGTAGTCGAGCGATTTTAAAAAAATCCTGGACGAAAATCCTTTCAGCTTTTCAACATTCTTCTTCATCAATTTTAAGTGTTTTCTTATGTAAACTATGATATTTTTCGGCTTTCGGAGCCAAAAATACAGTAAATCGACCAACCCTTGAGCTGACCTTCAATGCTGCCGAAAATACAGCTTATGTCCAGCTCGAGAGCATCAAAGTAATGAACCGCACCCAGGGAGGAGATACGGTTTTGTACTGGCCCGATACGGTTTTATCCTTACATTATCAATGCCAATGAAGGCAGTTGATTTACGTCATTCGGGAATAAATATTTCCTAAAGTTTGTATTCTTCCCGGATTTTGATTACATTTGGCTTTTATTAAAATTTACCGGAGTTTCCCGTTATTTTCTAATAATTCCAGTCTTTGTTTTTTCTGGTTCAAGCCAGAGACGAATCATTTTTTTAATTTAAGGGAAAAAGCATGTATAACAAAAAGGAAACTGTTTTTAAATCGCCTGATGTGACAAAGTTACAGGCAGTTATCATTGATCGCAATACGATAATATATATAGCGCCCGGCGATGATCCGGAAGAGGCCAGAAGCCGTTATTTGGTGCGGGCTTCTTATAAAAGGTTTTAGGAATATAGACCAGCGAAGTGCCGGAAAAGTAGTAAAGCCAGCAACCGACTAAAGACATGCGGCAACGGTGTGTATTAGTTAGCAACAAGGCGTGGAAAGAAGAATGTATGAATGATGTAACTTATTCCTGAAATCATATAATGCTTTCCGTTATTACTAAACTCACCTTTGTATACTGATAAATTATTAAATCATTCGCCATACAATGGAATTACTCACAAAAAAATTAATTCAGGAGCTTCTGGCAGCAGATCAGGCGCCTTGTCTTTCCATATATATGCCTACGCACCGAACGCATCCTGAAAAGCTTCAGGATATAATTCTTTTTAAAAATCTTGTCCGGCAAATGAAAGAATCACTGTTGCAAAAATATTCAGACGGTGAGGTACAAAAACATCTTGAACCTTTCGAAACTCTTGCTGACGATAATAATACCTGGAATCACACAATTGACGGTCTGGCCGTTTTTAGTGCAACCGGTTTGTTTAAAGTTGTCGGTGTAAATAAATCGTTTGAGGAATTGGCATTAGTGGCCGACAGTTTCCATACCAAGCCGCTGTGGCAATATTTGCAATCTCTTGACCGTTTCCACGTTTTGGGCTTAACACTTCATGATATCCGGCTTTTTGAAGGCAACCGTCACTCACTTACTGAAGTCGAACTCACTGCTGATACTCCAAAAACCATAACTGAAGCGCTTGGTGATGAATTGACAGACAAGCATACAACTGTTGCATCTTATGGCGGTTCCGGAGGAGAAAGTTCGTCCACGCACCACGGTCATGGTGGCAGAAAAGAAGAAACTGAAATAGACGCTGAACGGTTTTTTCGTGTCGTAGCGAATGCGATTTACGAACAATATACGAAACCTTCAGGCTGGCCACTTATTCTTGCCGCTTTGTCCGAACACCAAAGCCTTTTTCAAAAGGTAAATAAAAATCCATTATTGCTAACCAATGGTATTGCAATTGACCCTTCATCAGTTTCACCAGATAAACTGGCAAATATGGCCTGGGAAATAATGGAACCCGAATATAATTTGAAACTTGACAGTCTGGTTTCCATTTTTGAGCAGGCAAGGGTAAATGGCAAAGGGAGTGATGATTACAAGGAAGTTGCTGTGGCGGCAGTTGAGGGACGGGTTGATACGCTTATTGTTGAAGCCGACCGGATAATTCCTGTCAGGATTACAAATCTTGTAACGGGTAATACACAGAAAAAAGATATGATAAATCCGAAAGTAGATGACCTGCTCGACGATATGGGAGAATTGGTAATGAAGATGGGTGGGCAGGTGATGGTTCTTCCAACCGGTAAGATGCCTTCTGAAACAGGGCTGGCAGCAATATTTCGTTATTAATAAAATGAAAAGATATGCAAATACAATTTAATACAGATAAAAATGTAACTGGGAGCGAAGAACTTATAGCTTCGTCAACTTCTTTAATATCGGAAGAACTAAGCAGGTTCAGTCAACAGATAACAAGGGTGGAAGTTCATTTCTCGGATGAAGATGGCAATAAAGACGGGTTCAACGATAAACGCTGTATAGTGGAAGCCCGACTTGCAGGTATGAAACCAATCGCAGTTACCAACCACGCAAACACCCATGAACAGGCTATTGATGGCGCTATAAACAAATTGAAAACATCTTTGGAAAAAATAACCGGGCGTTTGAAAGATTATTAAAATGGAAAAAATTAATGCAGGAGCTACCAGGGCAGAATATATTGAAGTAGAGCCAAATGTAAACCTTCATATTTCAGATGGTGGCGAAGGCAGACCAATTGTACTGATTCACGGCTGGCCGCTCAGCGATGAAATGTTTGAATACCAGTACAACGATTTGATAACTAATAATTTTCGCGTAATTGGCATTACTTTACGAGGCTTTGGCAAATCGGATAAGCCTTACGGTGTATATGATTATGATATTTTTGCCTATGACATTAAAAATGTTTTAAGCAAACTTGATGTAAAAGATGCTGTTTTAGTTGGCTTTTCAATGGGAGGATCCATTTCAATTCGATATTTGTCTAAATATAATGGCGCTCATGTTTCTAAGCTGGTATTGTGTGGAGCAGCAGCCCCGATTTGGACACAACGCAACGATTTCAAATACAACCTCCCCAAAACTGCAGTTGATGAATTAATTGAATTGAATTATAAGGACAGGCCAAAGCTTTTATCTGATTTCGCGAAGATATTCTCCGCGACAGAAACCTCACTAAATGAAGGGATAGGTAGTTGGTTAAATGGAATTTGTTTGAGCGCTTCTTCTTATGCCACGGCACAATGTTTAATCGCATTACGCGATACCGACCTTAGGCCCGATATGAAGAAAATTAAAATTCCCACCTTGATTATACATGGGAAAAAAGATAAAATATGTTCGTTTGATTTAGCCGAACAGATGAAGCTGGGTATTTCAAATTCACACCTTGTTATCTTTGAAAAAAGCGGTCACAGCATGTTTCTGGAGGAAACGGACAAGTTTAATTCAGAGTTGATAAAATTTGCTAAGAAGTAAGGCGTGGTCAGATGTCGAGCCGACATCAAATGTTAGTTAAAATGTTAGTAATAAAAAAAGACAGCTACTTTTTGATTTCGTAACTGTCTGATTTTCTTGTCGGAGTGGAGAGATTTGAACTCTCGACCTCTTGACCCCCAGTCAAGCACGCTAACCAGGCTGCGCCACACCCCGGAAGAGGGTTTGGGTGTGAGTGTGCAAGTGAAGTGTGAGTGTGGATTTTGGATTTGCAAAAGTAAGAATATTTTAAAAAATATTCAGGCATTCTGTCTAAAACTGTTATTTTAGTCATTCATTTCGATCAATTATTTATGAATTTGCTTTACCGCTTATCATGAAAAGAATTGCTTTACTGATCCTCATTCTTTTATTCGTTGCCCAGTCACAGCTATCTTTTTCCCAACACATGGGAGGGAAAATGCGGGGAATGAATAAAAAACAGGTGTTCATGCCTTCATTGTCAATAAATTTTAACTTGCTCAATGTCGCGCTGTATGGCCCAATTGTTCAGATGGAAATTAAACTTGTGGAAAAGTCTTTTCTCGTTCCTTTTGTCAGGTACAGTTATGCAGGATTGCTAAGCACCTATCAGTGGACAAATTTTGATGATGATAGCCAATATAATCCCTCCAGTATTGCCGCGGGGATCGGTTATAAAGGGTTTCTTGTCCTGTCCAACAGGAAACATTTCATATATTATGGTGCATTTGGCGAGTTCATCCATGAAAAGGGCCTTCACAACATGAATTCGGATGACGAGTACCGGCAGACCAGGCTGGCTACGGCCATTTATGGCAACATGGGGTACCGCTGGAATTTCAACAGAAACTTTTACCTGAACCTTGGCATTATGCCTGGCTTTGCCTTCGATGTTAAAAATGAAGGAATTTATAATACCGGAGCCAGCGAAGGATTGCCGTATGATGATTTCAAGAAGAACCAGTTTATCGGTATGATCGACTTTTCATTCGGCTGGTATCTTAAAAGAGGATATTAAGATTTGCGTATTAACTGATATTGGATTTACTTATTCTGCCCATGCTATTGTTATGAAGAAATCTGTTGTTTTAGTTTCACTGTTTTCATTACTATTAACTTGTCCGGATATGTTTTCACAAATGCCCGGGCGGATGATAGGAGCTTCCAAAAGGCAGGTCACCATGCCGGCTTTCACCATGAACTTCAATTTGCTCAATGCAGCATTGTATGGTCCGATCATACAGGCTGAGATCAAGCTGGGCGGCACTTCCTTCCTGGTGCCTTTTATCCGTTACAGCTATGCCGGCCTGGCCAGTCACTGGGAGTGGACCAATTTTGAGGATGACAGCGAATACTATCCTTCGAGTATCGGTGTGGGGGCGGGGTATAAAGTATTTATGCCTATCAACCGGAAAGGCAGGTTTTTATATTACGGCGGGTTTTTGGAATTCATCCACGAGAAAGGACTGCATAACATGGGCACCGAATACGAGTACGTGCAGACCCGGCTGGCCGCGGCCGTTTATGGCAACCTGGGCTACCGCAGGAGCTTTAAACGCAACTTCTACCTGAACCTGGGCATCCTGCCCGGTTTCGCCTTTGATATTAAAAATGAAGGGCTTTACAACACCGGCGCCAGCGAAGGACTGCCATACGGCGATTACAAAAAGAACCGCTTCATCGGGATGATCGACTTTTCGTTCGGATGGAATCTGAAGAGGTGATTTTTAGTTTCTAGTTTCTGGTTTCGGGTTTCGGGTTTCTGGTTTCTGGTTTCTGGTTTCGGGTTCTTAGTGCTATTTTATCATTAACAAAGAAAGCCGCTGTAAGAGCGGCTTTTCTTGTACCCGGAGCCGGGATCGAACCGGCACGTCCATCACTGGACATTGGATTTTAAGTCCAACGCGTCTACCTGTTCCGCCACCCGGGCTTGCTGGCGAGTGCTGAGTGTTGAGTGTTGAGTGTTGAGTGTTGAGTGTTGAGTGTTGAGTGTTGAGTGTTGAGTGTTGAGTGTTGAGTTGATTTTTGATTTCAAATTTACGAAAAAAGCATTATTCCACCCGAAACACTAATCTGAAAAACTCAGAACTCAAAACTCAAAACTCAGAACTCAGAACTCAGAACTCAGAACTCAGAACTCAGAACTCAGAACTAAAAAAGCCCCGAAACTTCGGGACTTGTTGGTTTGAGCGGAAAACGGGATTCGAACCCGCGACCCCGACCTTGGCAAGGTCGTGCTCTACCAGCTGAGCTACTTCCGCAGTTTTTAAAAATGGATTGCAAAGATAAATACTATTTTTAATTAGCCACCTATAGTCAGGTAAAAATTTACCTGAGACTAATTTCCATGAATTTTTTCTTTAGCTGTTTTTTGCTACTATTCTGTGAATTTAATTTTATAAAATTGTCTTGTTAAAATTAATTTGCTTTCTGGTTAAAAATGATGTAAATTTCGGGGGAATTTCCGAATGCATCTCTTTGGCCAAACCTTCATTCAAAATGAAATATTCTATTTACAAACCTTTAAAACTTAAAATCATGCCAAAACGTTCATTAACAAACGTCTCAATGGATGATGCCATCATCCAGGAGATTTCTTGGGATACCGATACCAGGAAGATTGAGGTAAGCCACATGATTAATCTGGAAAGTCTGACAAATGCAGAATGGCAAGGCTCAACAAAACATAGGCCCGGAGAGCTTATTTTTAACCAGATTTGTGATGAATGTGATGTAGAGAGAGAAAAATTTCAGTTGGTAACATTGTTCACTTATCGTAAATTCAGTGATAATAATTTTCCAAACGAACACGCGGTGAAGTTTCCTGAAAGCGGTGAGAATTACCCGCTTTCGGAATTGAATCATTTGGTAGTGGTCAAAATGGAAGAAGACCAGGTAGGTGGATCCATTTCGAAAACATTCAGCCAGGCGCTGGAGGAATAATATACGCATCAGGAATAAACATGTAATGCAAAAATCAATCGTTTATGTAATCTGCACCCTGGCTGTAATGCAGGCGGTTTTATCTACCCGGGTAATTACGGCCCAGCCAGCCTTCAATCCCGATAGCCTGAAACGGGTCCTTGCCTCAGATGTGTCCGGAGAGGATAAAGATCTTGCCCTGCTGAAACTGGCAGAGGGATATTTTACATGGGGAGACATGGCCCAATCTGTCTTATATTGTGACCAACTGGTTGCAAGGGGCATGAAAACCGGGAATAAAATTTCCATGATGAAAGGTTACTGGATAAAAGGCAAAACCTTTCTGAGAAACCAGGTTTATGACTCAGCGGTTATGTTTTGTGATAGTGCCCTGGCATTTTCCCCGGAAGAAGCTACCTCTTCAGACCTGGCGGCGATCAATATCACCCTTGGCATGGCGCTGTTCTATAATGAAGGCCCCGAGGCAGGCATTGTGTCCTACCGGGAAAGTTACCGGTTGTATGCTGCGGTGGGCGACACCACTGGTTTGGTAAAATCACTCAATGGGCTGGGGGTGATGTTCAAAGAAATGGCCCTTTATGACTCTGCGCTGATTCATTATATAGAGCTTATTAAAATTGCGGAAGAGAAAGGCATGGAAAAAAGCCTTGCCATGGGTTACCTGAACATGGGCATCCTTTACATGCAACTGGAAGATTATGAAAGGGCCTTTCATTATCTTAACCTTAGCATACCGATGAATGAGAAGCATTACCCCAATCTGGTCGGTCTGGCCCGTATGAACATCGGACTTATCCATTATGCAAAGAAAGATTACGATGCTGCGCTGGTTGAACTGCGGATTGCACATAATAGTTACCAATCATTGGAGGACAGGAAAAAACTTGCCGATGTGCTGAATAACTTGGGTAATGTTTATATAGATATCCCGAATCTCGACAGCGCGGAGTATTATTATGTCCGGGCCAGGGACTTGTTTTCAGAACTTGGGTGCTGGTACCCTTATGGCCAGACCTTGAATAACCTGGGGCTGTTGAATATTTATCGGAAAAATTATTCCCTGGCCTATCAGTTGCTGGATTCATCCCTCGCGGTAGCGATCCGGACAGGCAATCCCGAACTGGCATCCACGGCCTACAAAAATTTGTATTTTGGTCATAAGACCCAGGACGATCATCAGCAAGCGCTGAAATATTACCTGCTGCATGACAGCATACAGGATATGATCTACCAACTGGAGAAGGACCGGCTGATGGCTGACCTGGAGATGAAATACCAGAATGAGAAGAAGCAGGCGCAGATCCTGGCATTGGAAAGGGATAACCTCATCAAGACCAAGCAGAACAACATTTACTTGTTCACCGCCATTGGTATTATTGCCCTGATAACTTTTGGGCTTCTCTATTTCAGGCAGCGGGCGAGGAAGGACAGGATCATTGCGCAGCAGCGGATCAGGCAGCTGGAGGAGGAAAAGAAACTCCTTGCCGCCAAATCGCTGGTAGAGGGTCAGGAGGAGGAGCGTAAGCGGATTGCCCGGGAGCTGCACGATGGACTGGGGGTATTGCTTTCCACCACACGGATGCAGTTCTCTTCGATCGGGGATGCCAGTCCCGGAGCCCGCCCGCTCATTGAAAAGGCCTCCAGGTTGCTGGAACAAGCTTCCAGCGATGTCCGGAAAATATCTCACAATATGATGCCCGGCCTGCTGACCAAACTTGGTTTGTACGAAGCCGTAGCCGACCTTTTTGAAAAACTTTCCGAAACCGAAGGATTGAAGGTAACTGCTGAGATCCCGGAAGATGCAGAACGAATGCCTGAAAACCGGGAGATCATGCTTTACCGCATCATTCAGGAGCTTGCGAACAACACCCTGAAGCATGCCCAGGCCAGTAATATTGAACTCCGAATGGAATTACACCCGGGGAAAATGGATGTTTTCTATTCGGATGACGGCATCGGTTTTAATATAGAAGAAAAACTTATGTCTAAATCCATCGGTCTGAACAGTATCCAGTCAAGGGTGAATTTTTTGAACGGTAAAATGGATGTCCGCTCTGAACCCGGAAAAGGGGCCGCTTTCAGGTTTGAGATACCGGTTTGAGAAACCAGTCATATCCATTTATATCAGTAAGCTTCAGGTTGGCAAACAAGAAATCTTTCTCATCTTTGCATAAATCTTTGAGCCCATATGCGGTTTCAACCCTTTCAGCTCTTCCTGGTCCTGCTCAGCGGGGTGGTGCTGCTGTTCATTATCGGGCCGTTGGTGGGGATGTTTGTATCTACCTCCCCGGCAGACGTCTTTGAATCCTCGAAAGACCCGGAGGTACAGCGCAGCATTGGCCTGACGCTATGGGTGTCGATGGCCGCGACGCTGGTCTTTGCCCTGGGTGGGATCCCGCTGGCTTATCTGCTTGCCCGGAAGGAATTTCCCCTGAAGCGGCTGGTGATGGGGATCATCGATCTGCCCATCGTTATCCCGCATTCGGCGGCGGGGATCGCCGTTCTGGGGTTCGTTTCGCGCGATTCTTACCTGGGACAACTGGGGTCATTCATCGGGTTGGATTTCGTAGGGGCGCCGGCTGGAATTGCGCTGGCCATGGCCTTTGTGAGCATTCCGTTTCTGGTTAACTCCGCCCGCGACGGCTTCCTGGCCGTTCCAGCCCGGCTGGAACAGGCGGCCCTGAACCTGGGCGCCTCTCCCATGCGTGTTTTCTTCACGATATCGCTGCCGCTGGCATGGCGCAACGTAGTTTCAGGGTTGATCCTGATGTTTGCCCGCGGCATGAGCGAATTCGGTGCCGTGGTCATCGTGGCGTACCATCCGATGATCACCCCGGTGCTGATCTGGGAGCGCTTTGGCGCCTTCGGGCTGAGTTATGCCCGTCCGGTGGCGGTGATCTTTATCGCTGTCAGCCTGGTATTTTTTATTTTGTTACGCATGTTGTCACGACCCCGGAAAGATGCTTGATGTTCAGAATATACATAAAGCCTATGCCGGTTTCCAGCTGGACGGAGTATCCTTCCAGGCTGAAAACGGCGATTATTACGTGATACTGGGCCCTTCGGGTGCAGGCAAGACCCTTTTGCTGGAGATTCTGGCAGGGCTGATTTCTCCGGATGACGGGCAAATCTTGATAGATGGTCGTGATATTACCGATGACAGGATCCAGTCGAGGCCGATGGGACTGGTATTCCAGGACCTGGCTGTTTTTCCTCACATGAGTGTACGGGATAATATTGCCTATCCGCTGAAAATTAAGAGGATTGGAAAGAAGGAGACCGACCAGCGTGTGATGGAGCAGGCTGATTTGCTGGAAATCGGGCACTTGCTCAGCCGCAGGCCGCAGTCGCTTTCCGGTGGGGAGCTGCAGCGCGTCGCCCTGGCCCGCACCCTGGTGCGCAATCCACGCTTCCTGCTACTTGACGAGCCGCTGGCCTCACTGGATATCTCACTGAAGCAGGGTTTACGCAGCCTGCTCAGAAAAATCAACCGGTCGGGACAGACGATCATACATGTGACCCATGATTATGAAGAGGCGCTGGTACTGGCCACCAAAGTGGCCGTCATGCACGACGGCAGAATAGTGCAGATGGGCCCGGCCGACGAGGTTTTCCACCACCCGGGTTCGGAGTTCGCCGCGCGTTTCACAGGTATCAGGAATTACTTTCCTGCGCGCTTGTACCGGGAGCAGGAACGGCAATACGCCGAGCTGGAAAATGGCATGTTGTTACGGTTGATCACCGATGAAACGGAAGGGCAGGGGTTTGTGCTGCTACGTGGCGAAGATGTTTTTATCTCCCTTGATAACCTGCCTACCAGCGCCACCAACCAGTTCAAGGGGACCATTATTGATGTCAGCCCCTATCCATATGGGTTCGAAGTGCTGGTGGACATTGGATTTCCCGTTTACGCCCGCATTACAAGGGAATCGCTGCAGTCATTGTCCCTGCGGGCCGGTAGGGAGATATGGGTCAGTTTTAAAGCTGCCAATGTGCGGTTTGTGCGGGTGTAGGATGCGCAAGATTTTGCGCATTTACAATTTCACCCCCACAGTCAGCAGTACATTATGTCTCCGGATTGTATTGTTGACCGGATTTGAGGCGATGCCGCCGATGTTATAGAAGTAGTAATCCTGTTTGGTATTGCTGTAAGCATAAGCCAGGTCCATGAAGAACCAGCCCTGTCTGAATCCGGCGCCACCTGAGAATCCGAAGGTACTGCCATCGTTGAGGTTGTCCTGGTAAGGCGAGGTGAAGTATTTGCCGCCGGCCCTGAAGCTGAAAATGCTGTATCTCCATTCAGTGCCAATCCGGATCTGATGTGCGCCGGTGTAGCTGTTCCGGATGGCTCTGTTCTCATCGCTGAAGCTGTAATCACTGGCATCGAGTCTGGTGGTGGTATAGTCGGCAAACTCATAATCGGCGCTTACCAGGCCTAAATTGCCGATGATGAATGCCATGCTGCCCTGAATCCGCATGGGGGTCTGCAACTTGTAAGTGTAACTTCCGGTAGGAGAGGTTTCCTTGTAAAGGGTATAGCCATCGGGGTCAGGTGTGTAAAACTCCGATGACATGGTAACCTTCCAGTAGTCTTTCATGCTGCTAAACCATGAAGGGGTATGAAATGCCGCTCCCAGCCGGAACCAGTCGCTGGCGCGGTAAATAAAACCCAGTTTGAAATTAAACCCGGTGCCACTTGTTTCGAGTTGATCAATGATCCGGAAATATTTCAAATCGGAATTGGAGATATTTTCTTCGGTGTAAATAGCAGTTTCATAGTAGCGGATGAGCGGAATTCCAAGTGTCATCCCAAGGTAGAGCCTGTCGTTGTAATTGGCGCCCAGGCTGAAGACATATTCATTCATGGATCCGGTGGCATCGACATTTTTTGTTTGCAGTTTGCTGCTTTCGGATGCGATAGGGGAAATATATTCATTAACAGCACCAGGATAAGCAAAGTCGAGCAGGTAGGTCCACCAGGCCAGGTTAAGGTCGAAAGCATAATCGCCATAGAAGTCATCCTCAATATCTTTAAAATCAATTCCATTTGCTGCTGCAACATATGTGTCGAGCAGTGAATTAGTGGTATTGGTCCCGGTCATTTCATAGGAGAAGTTGAAATTATTGATCCGGTTGATACCGGTGGCAAAGTTCACATTTCTCCAGCCCGATTTTTTGGGGTCGGTTTTCAGTTTGGAAGCCAGGACAATTCCGGCGTTTCCGAGGTGGAAAACCGATCGCTGGTCAAGACCGGATGTGCCGTTGTACATGGATTCCACGGTGCCGACATTAATTGCTGGTGTGATGGATATTTCCGATGATTTAAACAGTGCGATTCCTGCGGGGTTGGTGCTTGTGGTGGTAAAGTCTGCGCCCAGGGCCCCGAATGCGCCGCTAAGTCCCATGTAGCGCGCTGTCCCTCCAACATCAAGGCTTGAGTATCGCAGGGCGTCTGCCGGAGTTTGGGACAGAACTGCCTGGGCGGCTGTCAGTAGGATAGCCGTTATGAAAGATATTCTTTTCATGGTGTTTAACTTTTGAGGTTATTTACCTTCTTCCGCCGGCGCTTCTGCTGCTACTACCACTGCTGCCACTGCTTGTTCCGGATGAACGGCCTGAGCTGCTACCTGAGCTGGAAGGGGCCGAGATGCTGCGGCTGCCTCCTGAACTGCTTCCCGAGTTGGAAGGAATCGAGATGCTGCGGCTGCCTCCTGATCTGCTTCCTGAGTTGGAAGGAGTCGAGATGCTGCGGCTGCCTCCTGAACTGGAGGGTGCAGTATAGGTATTGCGTGACGGGGTGGTCGTCCTGGCAGGGGTGGAATAGTTCTGCGACGGCGTAGCGGGGCTTACCCTGCTGCTGCCGCTTTCCTGCGTGGTACGGCCGGAGCTTTCCGTTGTTCTGCTCTGCGGTGTGGTGGAGTAAACCCTGCGGGTAGATCCATCCTGATCTGAGTAGCTGCGGGTATCCCTTGTGCTGGGGCTTGTATATTCCTGCCGCGAAGGGGTAGTCCTCGAACTTGGAGCGGTATAGGTTTGCGGTTTTTCGTATTTCATTTCGGGCTGTACCCTTCTGCTGGGCGACAGGGTCGGGTTGTCCGCACCGGTAGTCCGTGTAGCAGTACCGGTAGTTCTGGTAGCTGCACCTGAAGCGGGTTCGGTTACGCGGGTAGCAGTACCGGTAGTTCTGGTAGCTGTCCCGGCAGCGGGTTCGGTCACGCGGGTGGCTTCGCCGCGGGCTGTGCCGGCAACACGTGTTGCACCGGTAACCTCAGCATCGGGCCTGGTGCCGCGGGCTGAAACAGCGCCGGGTTCAGTTCCGGTTGCCTTGCCGGTAGCTATCGGAGTGACATCGCCGGTGCGTGTGCCGCGGGCCGACTGGTCGAAAGTCCTCAGGCCATCATCTTCGGTGCGTGAGCCGCGGGTGAGGCTTCCGGAGCTGAAGCTGCCGTCGGAGGAGCCGGTGCGGCTGCGCCTCGGCCCGTAATAGTTTCCGGAGGGATCAGGATCGGAGTAATATCCGCCGCCACCCCAGTAGTAACCATCCCAGTAACCGGCATAGTAACCGGAGTAGTAACCTGACCAGTAGGATCCTCCCCAGTAGCCGGGATATCCGTAACCCCAGCCATAT
>JAHYJL010000132.1 GCA_019429045.1 Bacteroidales bacterium | reverse complement strand
ATATGAAATTCACTATCGGAAGCTCACATTCAAGGTATGTGACGGTCAGCCTGGGCCTTTTTTCTTTTACAGTCCAGTCGCTTGAGGCAAACAGCAAACAATTATACGGGTATTCATTGATAAGTTGGAGCATGAAACCATGATAATTATCCGGTTCAATATGCATTTTTGCTATCTGTACCGTTACATCAATGTCTGTGTAATCCTGCTCAGGTTCGGTGCTGCGGGGAAGATATACCTGGTCGGTTGTGGTGGTTGCAGGCTGGTTATTCCAGGTAGGGCCATATTCATCCCAGGGAGTGGTGATCAACCGGAGATAAGCTTCATTATCTCCACTTTGTGTAACATATGTCGGCTCGATACAATTATAATACAGGTCAAGCCGGGCGTCTAAAATAATGGCTGTTGGTGGTATGTCCGACAGGTCAAAATCTATCAAAGACCTCTTTGCTCCCGGGACCCCGGAAAAAGTCCATCCCATGGCAGGCAAAGATTGTACATCCCCGTAATTGGAATTCGGATTGATGGACCATACCCAGGTATCCTTTCCTTCCGGTCCGGGTTGAAGAGTGATCGTAGTCTGGGCAATAATTTCTCTGAATGGCAAAATGATGAGAAATATCAGTAATAGATATTTTGGTCTCATCGGCTTTTGGTTAAGCGGTTATAAATTTAGACAATAAATTGATACAAAAGGTTGCATCACAGATGTATAAATACATAAAAGGCATTAAAAATATATTGCTAATTTTGCCGTTCCTAAGCAAAAGGGCTCATGATCACCTACGAAGAGGCGTTAAGAATTGTGCTGGAGGAATCGCATGTTACTGGAAATGAAACTGTTTCATTTACCGAATCGGCTGGAAGGATACTTGCTGAAGATGTTTATTCAGATATCAACCTTCCTCCTTTCGACCGGTCGGCTGTGGATGGCTTTGCCTGTCGTTCGGCCGACCTGGGCTCGGCGCTGGAGGTGATCGAAACCGTCAGGGCCGGGGTTTATCCACAGAAGAAATTATTTCCCGGGCAATGCACGCGCATCATGACAGGTGCACCGGTACCAGAGGGCGCCGACTGTGTGATCATGGTAGAAGAGACGGAGGAAATCGTTCCTGAAACGATCCGGTTCACCGGACAGAAAATCAAGACCAATATTTCACCCATGGCCGAGGATATCCGGGAAGGGGCCCTTGTACTCAAAGCAGGCATCATGATCGAACCGCAGCATATTGCAGCCCTGGCCACGGTTGGCTGTGTGAACCCCCGCATTGGTATCCGCCCAAAAGTATCGGTCATTACCACCGGCGATGAAATTGTGGAGCCTCATGTGAAGCCGGGGATCTCCCAGATCAGGAACAGCAACGGGTACCAGCTCACTGCACAAGCCCTGAAAGCCGGTGTGAAAGCCTCTTATACCGGTATTGCTCCCGATAACGAAGAGGAGACTTACCGGATCATCAGCGGTGCGTTGCAGCAATCGGATGTTGTCCTGCTAAGTGGTGGAGTATCAATGGGAACCTATGATTTCGTCCCTAAAGTCATGGAAAAAGCCGGGGTAGATATATTATTCAGGACGATCGCCCTGCAACCTGGGAAGCCGACGATTTTCGGAAAAAAAGGGGATAAAAGGATCTTCGGACTTCCCGGAAACCCTGTATCATCATTTACGATCTTCGAATTACTGGTTAAACCGATGCTATGGAAGATGATGGGCAAAGCTGATCCTGCACCTGGCATGCGTCTCCCCTTAGGTGGCGGTTATGAGCGGCGAAGGATCGACCGCATGCAATGGTTCCCGGTCGAATTCCGCGACGGGAAAGCCTATCCCCTGGAATACCACGGATCAGCACATGTTTTTTCATTGGCAAAAGCCGATGCACTTGCCGCCATACCACTGGGAATCAAAAAATTATCTGCAGGAGACCTGATCGATGTACGACCGCTTTAACCGACATATCAACTACCTGAGGATCTCGGTCACCGACCGGTGCAACCTGCGATGTACCTATTGCATGCCTGCAGAAGGGATACAATTGTTACGCCACGAAGATATCCTGACCTTTGATGAAATCACCGATGTCGTAAAAACGGCTGCAGAAATGGGGGTGACCAAGGTCAGGCTGACCGGTGGAGAACCGCTGGTGCGGCGGGGTATCGTCGACCTGGTGAAAATGATCGCCGCCATACCTGGCATTGAGGACCTGTCGATGACCACCAACGGGATATTGCTCGGCCAGTATGCCTTCAGACTGAAAGAGGCGGGGCTGCACCGGATCAACGTGAGCCTGGATACGCTGGACCCGGTGAAATATAATAAGATCACCCGGACCGGTAACGTGGAAATGGTTCTGAAAGGATTGCTGGCAGCAAAGCAGGCGGGACTCCATCCCATCAAGCTGAACTGTGTGGTGGGCGCGATGAACGATGAGGGAGATGCGATCATGGTGAAACAGTTCGGGGAAGAAAACGGTTTCCAGGTGCGTTTCATCCGCCAGATGGACCTGGCTTCCGGCGAATTTTACGTGGTGGAAGGCGGAGACGGCGGGAACTGCCATATCTGCAACCGCCTGAGAATGACCTCCAGCGGCCTGATCAAGCCCTGTCTGTTCGATGCCATCGGCTTCAGTGTGAGGGAACTCGGCCCCAGGGAGGCCATACTCCAGGCTATCGATCACAAGCCCTCCTGCGGGACAGTGAATTTGAAGGAGCAATTCTATAATATTGGTGGGTGAGCGATAGGGTATTGGTTATTAGGTATTGGGTATTGGGAACAAGAAACAAGAAACAAGAAACAAAAAACATATGCAAGCGCTTTCTCATACCGATCCGGCCGGCAAGGCCCGCATGGTAGATGTCAGCCACAAGAAGGACCAGCTCAGGGTCGCCGGGGCTGAAGGGTTTATCCATCTGCATGCTGATACCATCGCGCTGATCAGGGATAACCTGGTTAAAAAGGGCGATGTACTTACCGTAGCACAAATCGCCGGCATCCAGGCGGCAAAAAAGACCAGCGAACTGATCCCGCTGTGCCACCCCCTACCGATCACCCAGGTAAAGGTCAGCACCGATCTGACCGAAAACGGCGTCAGGGTAACTGCCGAAGCGCGCTGCCTGGGCCAGACCGGCGTGGAAATGGAGGCACTTACCGCCGTCTCCGTCGCCCTGCTGACCATTTACGATATGTGCAAAGCCGTCGACAGAACCATGGTGATCGGCGAAATAAAACTCACCGGCAAAACAAAAACAGATGTCTGAAAACATGAAAGTGCTCTCCGTCAATATCTCCGAAAAAAAAGGAACGATCAAGACACCTGTCGATTTCATCACCCTGGATGAAAGGGGGGTGCAAAACGATGCCCATGCGGGCGACTGGCACCGACAGGTGAGCCTGCTGGCAAAGGAAAGTGTCGATAAGTTCTCGGCACAGGCCGGCCGGAAGATCAACTACGGCGAATTTGCCGAAAATATCACGACCGATGGTATCATTCTTCATGAGACCCATCCGCTGGACCGGTTTCAAATCGGGGAAACGGAGCTGGAAGTAACCCAGATCGGCAAGAAATGCCACGGCGACAATTGCGCGATCTACCGCGAGGCAGGTAATTGCGTGATGCCAAAGGAAGGGATCTTCTGCCGGGTCATCCGGACAGGCACCATCCGGCCGGGAGACAGTATCACCTATCTTCCAAAGACCTTCAAAGCCATAGTGATTACCCTCAGCGACAGGGCCAGCCAGGGTATTTATGATGATAAAAGCGGCCCGCAGGTTATCCGGCTGCTGGAAGATTTCTTCAACACGGAAAAATGGAAATACCACATCGATCATCACATCATACCCGATGAAGGCCACCAGTTGCAAAAACTCCTGGAAGATGCCGCCAACAAATGGACTGATCTTGTCATTACCACCGGTGGGACCGGCATCGGCCCAAGAGATATCACGCCCGATATCGTTAAAACTGTTATTGAAAAGGAAATCCCGGGGATTATGGAGATGGTCCGGATGAAATACGGCCAGGATAAGCCCAACGCCCTGATCAGCCGGAGCATTGCCGGTGTTTCAGGCAAGACACTCATTTACGCGCTCCCCGGCAGCGTGAAAGCCGTCAATGAATACATGGCTGTGATCGTCCCGACGATAAGGCATAGCGTTTATATGTTGCATGGGTTGGACTTGCACTAGCCTCCCAGGAGGTGAGGTTTTTAACAAGTCCCAGTTAACAATTAGCAATCTTAAACACAAGGACTCACCTTCATTCATCCTAATTTTACCATCATGAAAGCGCTTCGGATCATCTTCATAATTCTCTTCAACCGCTATGTGATAGCCATTATTGCTTTTGCGGTGTGGATGATCTTTTTCGACGGGAACAGCCTGATACGGCAGCGTATTTTGAATGAGCGGATTGGTAATATCACAAGAATGAGCAGTTATTACAGGACTGAAATTGCGAAAAATGAAAAGGCGATTCAGGAACTCAAGACCAACCAGGAGACCCTCGAGAAATATGCCCGTGAAAAGTACCTGATGAAGCGGGACAACGAAGACATCTACATCATCGTAAGGGATTAGAAAACGTAATCATCCAGTTATTGCGGGTCGACGTCAATAACGACCCTTACCTGGCGATATGCAGGTATCTTCCGGAATTCCTCAACCCGGTGATTGATTTTATTTTTAAATGCCGCCACGCCGGCGCCCCTTTCCATTTTGATCAGGATCTGCTTGATAAAAAGATTCTTAATCCTTGATACAAGCGGATATTCAGGTCCCAGCACCCGTTTGCCCATCAGCCCCCGTAGATCCTTTGCCAGGCTGTCGGCTGCTTTATTGAGCAGCCTGGCATCCCTGTGTTTCAACCGCAGGATCACCAGCCGGTAAAAAGGCGGATAATTGAATTTTTGCCGGTCAGCCAGCTGCGATTGAAAAAACCCATGGTAATCATGCCTGACGACATATTGGATAATGGGATGTGAAGGTCGGAAGCTCTGGATGATCACCTTTCCCTGCTTTGCTTTCCGTCCCGCCCGGCCGCTCACCTGCTCCATCAGCTGATAGCTTCTTTCGTGCGAACGAAAATCGGGGAAATTGATCATGTTATCGGCATTGAGGATGCCCACCAGGCTGACATTGTCAAAATCCAGTCCCTTTGTAACCATTTGTGTACCGACCAGGATCTGTATCCGCCGCTCCTCAAAATCATTTATGATGCGGTGGTGGGCATATTTGGTGCGGGTGGAGTCGAGGTCCATCCGGCGGATCGTAATATCGGGGAAAATCGTTCCCAGCTCCTCCTCTACTTTCTCGGTGCCAAATCCCTTCATCAGTATCCTGGTGCTGCCGCATTGCGGGCATTGCCCGGGGAGGTTTTCAGAATAGCCGCAATAATGGCATTTGATCTTGTTTTCCTTTTTATGATAGGTGAGTGAGATATCACAGTTTTTGCACATGGGTATCCATTCACAGGCATCGCAGGCCAGGTGCAGTGAAAAACCCCGCCGGTTCTGGAACAGGATCACCTGCTCTCCGTTCTGCAAAGCCTCCCTGGTGTGGCCTATCAGCAGCGAAGTGAAATGCGATTGCATGGTTTTCTTACGGCCCTCTTCGCGGATATCGGCCAGCAATATTTCAGGTTTACTAACCCCGCCGTAGCGTTCTTTCAGTTCCGTCAGGCCAAATTTACCGGCTTTAGCGTTGAAATAGGTTTCCACGGCAGGGGTAGCTGAGCCGAGCAGCGTTTTGGCCCCATGGAATTTGGCCAGCATGATCGCGGCATCGCGGGCATGGTAGCGCGGCGCCGGGTCAAATTGCTTATAAGAGGTGTCGTGCTCCTCATCCACGATCACCAGTCCAAGGCGGCTGTAAGGAAGAAAAAGCGCTGAACGGGCCCCCAGGATGACCTGATAACCCGTCGCTTGCGCCGCCAGCTCCTGTCCCAGGCAGTTATTCCAGATCTCCACCCGCTCATTGTCGTTGTACCGGGAATGATATACTCCTACGAGTCCGCCGAAATATCGCCTCAACCTATTGATAATTTGAGAAGTAAGTGCAATCTCCGGAAGCAGGTACAACACCTGTTTGTTCTGCAGGATGGCTTCCTGGATCAGTTTTATGTATAATTCGGTCTTACCACTGGAAGTGATCCCGTGCAACAACACCACATCTTTTTCAGCAAACTGCGACCGGATGGATTGCATGGCCAGTTGCTGATGGGGGCTGAGCAAAATATCATCCGGATGAGCAACAGCTTCAGTGCGGATAAGCCGGCTGGTTTCTATTTCCATTTGATTAAAAACACCTTTTTTAACCAACACCTGCAACGCCTGGGCAGAGATCTCCCTGTTTTTCAGCAACTCGCTTTTCTTCACTATTGGTTCAACTGTCACTGCATCCCGGCTGAGGCTGATATAAGCCATCAATACCTGTAATTGTTTGAAAGCGCGCTTGCTCAATGTGTCGAAAAGCTGTTTCAGTGCCTCCTCATCATCAGCGTATTCCTTACTTAGTTGTATAAAACTTTCTTTCAGGGGTTTATATCTCTCTTCCAGTTTCTCCTCGATAAAAACAAGTCCCTTCTCCACCAGGTTATTGATCAGCGGAATGATCTTGCGCTGGTCAACCAGGTCGCCGATCGTGCTCACCGGCAGTTTTTTCTGCGCAATCAGCGCCTCTACGATCATGATCTCCCTTTCATTGATGTCGGCCGTTTCCAGGTCGGCATCAGGGTTGAGCAGGATCATCGATTCGCTGGCCAGCTTGAACCCGGCCGGCAAAGCGGCGTTCATCACCTCGCCCGGCGTGCACATATAGTATTCCGCCAGCCACTCCCAGTGCCTGAACTGGATGGGCAATGCAACCGGCCGCTCATCGATCAGGGAAAGGATATTTTTAGCATCGAAAGAAGAGGGATTATGATCAAACAGCTCATGAACCAGTGCCGTATATATCTTCCTTTTGCCAAAGGGTACCACTACCCGCTTGCCAGGCATGATCTCATCCCGGAACTCTTCCGGTACCCGGTAGGTGAAATACCCGGGAAGAGGAAGCGGCAGCAATACATTGGTGTAAGAAGCTTCCAATGGTTGACTTGTATTAATGATTGAAGCTTGAAAATTACAAATAATAGTTGAAATCAGATGGAAAGAATCTCTGCAATTTCCAGGAGTTCCATGTTAATGGTCTGGTGGTGCTTAATAGCTTTTTCAAAGGGGGTGAAATTCACCTTGCGGTTAATGGAGCCTACCATTACGCCACGGACGCCGTCTTTTAACGCCACCACGGCCTGGTAACCCATTGCGCTGGCCATGACGCGGTCAAAGGCGCTGGGGGAACCGCCCCGCTGCACATGCCCCAGGATCGTCACCCGGGTTTCATAGTGCGGGAAATGCTTCTTGATCTCCTCAGCCACCTCATATGCGCCGCCAAAATCATCTCCCTCGGCAACAATGATAATCCCCGATGTTTTGTTCTTGGCATAATCATTTTTAAGCTTATCGATCAG
>JAHYJL010000131.1 GCA_019429045.1 Bacteroidales bacterium | reverse complement strand
TCCTGCCATTCTTCTACTTCAAATCAGGCATCATCGATCCCTGGTTCAACCTTTTTATCTTTTGTGGGATATACTTCTTTTTTAAATTCCAAAATCAACATCGACACATCGACACATCGACACATCGACCAATCTTTCTCTCCGGGCTGTTCATCGGCCTGGCTATTCTGACCAAAGGTCCGGTTGCCTTGCTGATCTTCGGGATCGTCGTCCTGATCTACCTGATCCTCATCAAATTTAACATAAAGCTTAGGGTTAAGCATATCCTGCTATTCCTGGCCGGGATGATCCTGACGGGCGGCTCCTGGTTCATGGTGCAGATCGCCGCCGGGCACGCCGATGTTGTATGGGATTTCATCGTTTACCAGGTCCGGTTGTTCAGCTCCAAAGGCGCCGGCCACGGCGGATTCCCCGGTTATCACATAGTGGTATTGCTGCTCGGGGTCTTCCCCGCTTCCGCTTTCATCTTTGGCGGGATAAAAGTTTCCGCCCAGGAAAACCCGATGCAGCGTGAATGGCGCAGGATCTGCCTGATCCTGCTGCTGGTCGTGGTCGTCCTTTTCGAGATCGTCCAGACCAAGATCATCCATTACTCTTCACTGGCCTATTTCCCGCTGACTTTCCTGGCGGCGCTGTCCGCTTACCGGTATCTCAAAGGGGAAGGTACGGGCATCCGGACGGCTAAGATCCTTTTACTGGTGCTGACCGGCATCTGGACAATGGCCATTATCATCCTCACCATGGCGGGCTTATATAAAGAGTCCCTCATTCATTCGGGCTGGATCAAAGACCGCTTTGCAATGGCTAACCTCCAGGCTTCGGTAACCTGGACCGGTGCGGAGGCGCTGGTCGCCCTGATCATCATCGCAGCCATTACCTTCTTTTTCGTGCTCAAAAAGCCCATGGCCAAATTCATCACGCTATTTGCAGGCAGCATGGTCTTTATTTTCATGACGATGTTTGTATTCACCGGAAAGATCGAAGGCTATACCCAGCGCGCCGCACTGGATTTTTACCGGCAATACGGCCAGGAAGACTGCTATATCAATACCCTGGGATTTAAAAGCTACGCCCATCTGTTCTATGGTAAAAAACAGCCAGGGCAGAACCCGTTATCTGATGATAACGACTGGTTATTGCGAGGCCCGATCGACAAACCGGCCTATTTTGTATTCAAAGTGACAAAAAAGCATGAGTATACCGGGAATTATCCGCAATTAACGATACTGTATGAGAAGAACGGTTTTATCTTTGCAGCAAGATATCCGGAACCTGAACCACCGCAGTATGATTAATGAAAAAAGGATCTGCGTTGTGCTGCCGGCTTACAATGCCGCCAAAACCCTCGAGCAAACCTACCTTGAGATACCGTTTGATATTGTCGACGAGGTGATCCTGGTGGATGACCTCAGCAGCGATAATACGGTTGAGGTTGCGAAGATACTGGGCATCAGGCATATCATAGAGCACCATAGGAACAAGGGCTATGGCGGAAACCAGAAAAGCTGTTACGATAAAGCATTGGATCTTGAAGCCGACATCGTAGTGATGCTCCATCCCGATTACCAGTACACTCCCAAACTTATTCACAGCATGTGCTACCTCATCGTCAACGGGGTATATCACGTGGTAATGGGATCCAGGGTTTTGGGAAAAGGGGCGCTGCGGGGAGGGATGCCCCTGTATAAATATATTGCCAACCGCATCCTGACCCTGGCACAGAACATTCTCATGCGCCAGAAACTTTCCGAATATCATTCCGGCTACCGGGCTTTTTCCGGGGAGGTGCTCCGAAAGATCAATTACAGGGCCAATTCTGATGATTTTGTTTTTGATAACCAGATGCTGGCACAAATTTTTTATGCCGGCTATGAGATTGCCGAAATTACCTGTCCGACCAAATATTTTGAAGATGCCTCTTCCATCAATCTGCGCCGCAGCATCAAATACGGCCTGGGGGTGCTGGGTGTTTCTTTCAGATATTTTTTGCAGAAGAAGGGGGTTTTAAGAAGTAAGATTTTTAGCTGATTTTTCATAGGATCCTTTAACCAATGATCAAGCTTTCCTTTGATGGATATCTTTCTTTTCAAAGAGAACGATTCCCCTGGTGGCGGTGGCGGTGGCGGTGCATCTCATTCTCCTGTCCCTGCATCGGGCATCCATAGATCTCGCGGTATAGGTTTGACAGCCGCAGGGCTTGTTCCGGGGTGCAAACCTTTTTCAATTCGAGGTAGTGTCTGATATTTTCTCGGTGCAGTTTGCCCTGCAGCAGGGAAATATCCTTTGCCAGCTGCTCCAGCGCCAGCGTGTCGGGCATGTCAGAGGCCAGTTCATCAAGAACCCTACCGCGAAGTTCTTTGATCTCCGTGGAGACCGGCCCCGAAACCTGCCGGTATCCATCATTGACTCGCTCCACCTGTCGAATCTGCTCCTCTGAAAGGCCCAGTTCGGCATGCAAAACACATCCGGGACTAATGGCCTCACCAGCGCAGTTGACATTCACCTGCTTCTGCGGAAAAATAAAATAAGTGGCCAAGGCCGTCAGGTTGACGACCACCAGAAAAACCAGCAACCAGGTCAACAGCCGGTTCTTTTGATTTAAATTCATTGCAATGCGTTTATTCGTTACTCAATAAATTGATGTCTTCATCCACGAAATCATTGACATAAAAGCCCGTTCTGAGAATTTCAATTTGCGTTGCCATGTCAGTATAAGCCGCTTTTCTTATTTTCCCCTGATTGCCGACAAAAAAACCGGCCGTCATCGCCGCCAGGAATAATACAGATATCAGGACGGGTCGCCATGCAGGCTGTGATATACTTCTCCGCGCGTTCAGCCTGCTTTCCAAACGCTGCAGTATCCGCGTGCCGGCAAATGGATCCGGTTCAACAGCCTTTTCTCTTTCGATAGCTCTTTCGAGTTCAGAATACTTATGCATTTGTTTGTGTTGGTCCATGACTTGAAAATTTCTTCAGAAGATTCATTTTTGCCCTGTGTATCAGTGATTCAATGGCTGAAATGCTGAAACCGGTTACTTCGGAAATTTCACGGTACGACATTTCATCGTATTTGCTCATAATGAATACTTTGCGCTGGTTTTCCGGCAAACCGGCCAATGCGGCTCGCAGCCAGGCGAAGCTTTCCTCACCGCTTACTTCTCCGTTTTCGTGCAATAATTCCCCGGTTGTTGCCATTTCCGTCGCTTTTGCCATTCCAAGCATCTTTTCCATCCTCACGAAGATTTGCCGGCGTTTCTTTTTTTTTGCCGCGTTCAGGGAGCGGTTCACCGTGATGCGGTAAATCCAGGTAGAAAGCGCCGATGACCCGCGAAACTTCCCAGCCGACCTGATAATCTCGAGAAATACTTCCTGTGCCGTGTCTTCAGCTTCTTCCATATCGCCCAGGTAATAATACGCGGTTTTGATGACTTTTTTCTGATAGGTTTCCACCAGGCTTTTGACGGCCTCCCGGTTCCCGGATGTAAGTCCCCTGATCAGCTCCTGTTCAGTCATTCCTGGTGCCTGGCGAAATTGAATGCGGTTAGGGCAGGCAACCTGTAATATTTTCTTTCTGACCGGTTGCCTGCCGCGTATTCAAAATTAGTAATTATTTCTTGTCCGGGTCCGGGGCTTTTTGTTCGCCGCATGGGCCGCCGCAACCATGACGATGCTGATGTCCCATGCCCTTGCCACAGTTGCCCTGCCGGCCTTTGCAGCAGCCCGTGCCACACTTGCCGCAAGTCCCGTCGGCGCGGTGATCGCACACCCCATCGCCGTTGGCATCTACAAACCTGGCTCCCCGGCCTTCCTGTCCGCGCGCCTGGAAATTATCGCAGACACCGTCCTTGTTGTTGTCGACAAACTTTCCGTAGGTTTGCGTTTGCGCAGCTTTCTCCGTATCCGCATTCTGTTTCCCCGCATCCTGGGCCATCGTCTGGCTTGCAAACATCACAGCCAAAGCCGTTGTCAAAATAAACACTGTCAGTTTTTTCATTTTCGTTTTTTTAAAGTTTGGAAATCGTTTGACCATTTAGACAACCGGGAAATGAAAAACTTGCGGTTTGTTGGAAAAAGTTTTCGAGCAAATTTGTAATTCAAATGCATAATTGCATTTATTTGCAGCCGATTATAAAGCAACAGGATTTTCAATTTAATCTTACGATCATGCACAAAACCATCCTCACCCTCTGCGGGTTATTGCTCGCTACGCTGGCCACCGGGCAGGCCAAAAAAGCGGATGCCATCCTGGGCACCTGGCTGAATGAAGACAAGGACGCCCATGTCGGGATCTATAAGGAAAACGGCAAGTATTTCGGCGACGTCAACACGCTCAAGATCAGGGGATACATCGGCATCTCGTGGATCGGCAGGAATACTTACTGGACGAGAGTGCCGTAATCACCTGCCTGACCAAAAATTTTATTAATTTCTCATCCTTCAGTATTTAATAGCCGAATGATGATGTAAGCGATGTAGATTGCCAAGAACAAACCTCCTTCTTTGCGGTTCAGGGATAAGCCCCTCCATATCAATGGGATCAGTAAAACTGAAAATGCGGCCATGACAACAATATCAATCATTTCGATATTAGGGGCGCTGAAAGGATGGAGGGTGGCGGCGATACCCAGGATGCAAAAAATATTGAAGATATTTGATCCCACCACGTTACCGATGGCGATATCGGGTTGTTTTTTGATAGCGGCTACGACGGAGGTGGCCAGTTCGGGCATACTGGTGCCGAAAGCCACGATGGTCAGTCCGATCACCGCCTCTGTCATTCCCAGCATCCTGGCCAGGTCGACGGATTCCCGTACCAGGAAGTGTGAGCTCAGAATAAGCAGGCCGAAACCGGTGATTATCAGTAATACATCGATCCCCCAGTGGCTGGTGATCCTCGGAATGCCTGTCATGAACTCGGTCAGGATTTCCGACCTTTTCTCCCTCATCGACCGGTAAATCCTGAAAATGGTATAAGCGATCAGAAGAAGGAATAAGATGATCCCTTCCCAGCGGTTGATCCGTTCATCCAGAAACACCACGTAAAAAAGTATGACTGAAAGGATCATCACGGGCGCGTCGATCCGCAGTAGCTGCTTGCTGGTCCGCAGTGGAATGATGAGTGCGGATATCCCCAGGATCAGGCCGATATTGGCTATATTGGAGCCAATGGCATTCCCGACGGCAATATCGCCATGATCCCGGAAGGCTGATTGCACACTGACGATCAGTTCGGGCATGCTGGTGCCGAAAGCCACCACTGTCAGACCGACCACCAGGGGCGTAACACCAATCCTTTCAGCCGCCGACGCCGCGCCTTTTACCAGCAAGCTCGCGCCAAAATAAAGGCCTACCAGGGAAAGAACAACGTATATAATGCTGATCAGCATGAATTCACAGTCGTATGGCAAAGATAAAAAGAATGGGCATAGCCGGGGAGGCGTGGCTCAGAGAAAGCTCATTAAAAGACGGCTTTTACTATCTCCCGGATGTTGTCAGACCGGCCCATGGTAAAATAATGAAGCGCAGGTACCCTGGCCTGCATCAACTCCTTTGACTGCATGGTGCACCATTCGATGCCCACCTGTCGTGCGGCTTTGTTGTCTTTGCATTTCTCAACCTCTTTCTCCAGCTCTTCAGGAATAGAAATATTGAAAGTCCTGGGCAGTGTCTGAAGTTGCCCGATAGTAACAATGGGTTTTAAACCGGGGATAATGGGGACCAGGATCCCGGCTTCCCGGCATAATCTCACAAAATCGAAATACTTTTTGTTATCAAAAAACATCTGCGTGACAATATATTCCGCCCCGGCATCTGCTTTTTCTTTCAGATGCTTGATATCGGCTGACATATTCGGCGCTTCGGCGTGTTTTTCGGGATAACCGGCTACGCCGACTGTAAAGTCAGTGGGGGAGTTGTTCTCCAGCTCATCGTCGAGGTAAATGCCACGGTTCAGGTCCATAATTTGCCGGAGGAGATCAACGGCATACCGGTGACCCCCTTTATCCGGAGTGAAGAATTTCTCTCCGGGAAGATTATCGCCCCGGATCACCAGCAGGTTATGGATTCCAAGGAAATGCAGGTCGATGAGACCGTTCTCCGTTTCCTCCCTGTTGAAACCGCCGCAAATGATGTGAGGGACAATTTCTACTTTGTACTTGTATTTGATAGCAGCAGAAATACCCACAGTTCCGGGCCTTTTGCGAAGGGTCTTCTTTTCAATGCTGCCGTTTGGAAGCTCCTTGTATTTGATCTCTTCCCGGTGATAAGTGACCTCAATAAAAGCGGGCTCAAATTCTAAGAGCGGGTCAATAGCCCGGTAGATCGAATGGATATCGCTGCCTTTCACAGGGGGAAGTATCTCGAAGGTGAAAAGGGGCTTATTCGATTTTGCTATGGCTTCTGAAACTCGCATATTTGACCTGTGTGAAGGTTCATTTGTCTTCAATTATATTTTGTCTTAAATATTTCTTAGCAATATCGACAGGGATTTTCTTTCTTTTTGCATAATCCTCCGCCTGCTTTTCTGAAATCTTCCCCAGGTTAAAATATTTTGAGAACTCATGGCTGAAATAATATCCGCAGACCGAGGCTGCCGGGTAGATGGCAAAATTTTCGGTCATGGTAATCCCGGCGTTTTCTTCAACATCCAACATGTCAAAGATGGTCCGTTTCTCCGAATGTTCAGGGCAGGCCGGGTATCCAGGCGCCGGACGGATTCCCTGATAGCCCTCCTTTAACACATCAGCCACGGAAAGGTTCTCACTTTTGGCATATCCCCAGAATTCTTTTCTGACCCGCTCATGCATTCGCTCGGCGAAGGCTTCCGCAAACCGGTCCGAAAGGATCTTCAGCATGATGGCTTTGTAGTCGTCCATACCCGCCTCAAAATGCTTCACATGGGCTTCGATCCCGGTTCCTGCCGTCACCGCAAAGAACCCGATGTAATCCATGATCCCGGAATCTTTCGGGGCAATGAAATCGGCCAGACTCAAATTAGGGACTCCATCCCTCTTTTGCTCCTGGTTGCGAAGAAAATGAAAGACCTTCAACAGCTTTTCGCCACTTTCATCCGCATATACAAGGATATCGTCTTCCATTGCCTGTGCAGGAAATAAACCAAATACACCATTTGCTATCAGCATTTTATCTGATATGATTTCATCCATCAGGCGACCTGCATCATCAAATAATTTTTTTGCCTCCTCTCCTTTCACGGGGTCTTCAAAGATGTCAGGGTATTTGCCCGACATTTTCCAGGCGTGGAAGAAAAAGGTCCAGTCTATGTATTTCCGCAACTCCTCCAGCGGGTAATCGGACAGAACCCGGATACCCGTGAATGATGGCCGGGGAATGCTAATTTCCTTCCAGTTGATCTTCATTTTATTCTGCCGGGCTTCCTGCAGGGAGATGAGCGGCTGATCATCCTTCTTATTCTCGTGCCTGAACCTGAGGGCGGCGTGTTTCTCCTTAACTTCACTGACATAAGTTTCGGTGTTGGTTGCGGAGAAAAGGTTCGAAAGGACCCCGATGCATCGTGATGCATCCCTGACGTGGATGACAGGGGGGCTGTACTGTGGGTCAATTTTGACGGCCGTGTGAATTTCAGATGTCGTCGCACCACCGA
>JAHYJL010000130.1 GCA_019429045.1 Bacteroidales bacterium | reverse complement strand
TCTCTACCGGTATCGCCGGTATCGACCTGAACAATACGCGGGTCACCGGCCAGAAGATCCCCTTCTTCGCCGATCCTGACCAGCCTTACAACCAGGTCATGGCCATGGTGGCGCTGCGGGCAAAAGCCGATAAGATCATCCTCGGGGGCATGGGGCTGACCAATGACGATTATCTCTACTATAAAAACGTCTTCGACAACGCCGGCGCCCTCGATCATATCATCAGCTTCGTCAACACCACCGAGGACCCGCCGGTGGAACGGCTGCTTGTCCCCGACATGGCCCTGACAGCCGCCGAATATTTTGCCGTGGAGAAAAATGAGCAGGTGCTCGTCCTCCTCACCGATATGACGCTTTACGCCGATGCGCTGAGCATCGTCTCAAACCGCATGGACCAGATCCCGTCGAAGGACAGTATGCCCGGCTCGCTCTACAGCGACCTGGCCAAGATCTATGAAAAAGCGGTACAGTTCCCCGACGGCGGTTCCATCACGATCATCGCCGTTACGACTCTTTCCGGCGGCGACATTACCCACTCCATCCCGGATAATACCGGTTACATTACAGAAGGACAGCTTTTCCTGCGTCGCGATACTGATATCGGCAAGGTCATCGTCGACCCGTTCCGGAGCCTTTCGCGACTGAAACAGCTTGTGATCGGCAAAAAAACCAGGGAAGACCATCCGCAGGTGATGAATGCCTGTATCCGCCTTTACGCCGATGCGGCCAACGCCAAAACCAAGCTTGAAAATGGTTTTGACCTCTCAGAATACGACGAGAGAACGCTTAATTTCGCCAAAGAATATTCCAACAGCCTGCTGGCTATTGACGTCAATATCGATATCGACTCCATGCTCGATATCGGCTGGAAATTGTTTGCCAAACATTTTGTGCCTGCTGAAGTCGGCATCAAAGAAGAGCTGGTGAAAAAATACTGGCCTAATGACAAGGCAGAATAACATTCTCATAGCATCCGATTGAATGGCTATTAAATTTCAATATAATAAAACTTCTCTCCAGGACCTGAACAAACAGCTCAAAGTCAGGGTCAGGGCTTTGCCGACGATCAAAAACAAGGAATCGGCCCTGCGGATTGAAGTGAAAAAAGCCAAAGACGACACCGCGGCGTTTAACGAAAAGCTTGAAAGGCTCATCGCCCGGTATGAAGAAATGGTAAGGCTGTGGCCCGAATTTGACCCCGCCATCTTAACGGTCAGTGATGTGAAGATGTCGGTTAAAAAGATAGCAGGGGTAAAAACCTTCGTTCTCGATGAAGTGGTCTTCTCCATCGGTGAATACAGCCTGTTCAACCAGCCCGCCTGGCTTCCGGGAGGGATAGATATCCTGAAACAACTGGCCCAGGTTGCCATAGAACGGGATTTCTACATTGAAAAAATGAACCTGCTGGACCATGCCCGGAAAAAGACCACGCAAAAGGTGAACCTGTATGAAAAAGTACAGATACCGGGATACGAGGATGCCATTTTGAAGATCAAACGTTTCATGGAAGACGAGGAAAACTTGTCCAAATCTTCCCAGAAGATTGTGAAATCACGCCAGCAAGTGAAGGAGGCCGCGCTATGATCATCCCGATGAAAAAATACAGGCTGCTGGTATACCACCGGGATTATGAGACCTTCCTCCAGGACCTGCGTGACCTGGGTGTGGTTCATTTGATCGAACAAAAAGGGGATGTCTCGGAAGAAATCCTGGAACAATACGAGGAGATCGAAAGCATCAACAAAACCATCCGGATGCTCAAAAGCATGGAGATCAAAACTGCTCAAAAAGAGGCTGTCACGGATGGTCAGGAGATCTTTGAAGATATTGCCGGACTTAATCACCTCCTGGAACAACAACAGCATACCCTGACACAGGTGCGAAAAGAGATCCAGGAACTTTTCCCCTGGGGCGATTTTTCTTACGACCTGCTGAATACCATGGCAGAAAACGATATCCGGGTGAAGTTTTATGTCACTCCTGCCAGGCAATTTGATCCCCAATGGATAAAAGACTATCCTGTTGAAGTGATCAATTATACCGGCGGACATTTCTACTTTATTGCAGTTGAAAAGGGAGATGAAACGGTTGATATTCCTGCTGAAGAGATAAGGCTTCCGTTACGCTCACTTTCAGCGTTGCAGGAGATAAGGGATAAATCGCTTTCCGATATTAAGGCGACAAAAGAAAAACTTGATGATCACGCAGCAGCTTCCATACCCGCTCTCGAGCGTTACAGGAATACCTTGCTGCAGCGGGCCGAATATGAAAAGGCCAGGTTTTATACCGCTGCCGAAGCGGAAGATAAACTAAGGATTGTAGAAGGATGGGTTCCTAAAAACAAAGAAAAACAGATCGTTGAATACCTGGAGAAGGCTTCTGTCGTTTACATCACCGAAAAGGCCCGCCCGGAGGATAAGCCCCCGGTTTTACTGAAGAACAAGAATTTTGCAAAGAAATTTGAAATGATCGGCGAGCTTTATTCGCTGCCGAAATACAACGAACTTGACCTGACCCCTTTCTTTGCGCCCTTCTATGCCCTGTTCTTCGGTTTCTGCCTCGGAGACGTCGGTTATGGCATCCTGATCTCCCTGACAGCATTGATCGCCAGGTCAAAGGTGGCAAAAACCTTGAAACCTGTTACCAAACTGATATTCTATCTGGGTTTATCAACGATCCTGTTCGGTTTTATCAGCGGGACATTTTTCGGGATCAACCTTTACGAATCGGGCCTGCCGGGTTACAGCTCACTGCAAAGCTATATGTTGGCCAAAGACACCAACATCAACAATTTCCTGTTTACCTTGTCGCTCTTCCTCGGAGGTATCCAGATCATGTTCGGGTTGGTACTCAAGGCTATCAATGAAACCATCCAATACGGCTGGAAGCTGGCGACCGGCACGATCGGCTGGATCATTTTGCTGAGCGGCGCCGCCACGGTTTTCCTGCTGAACACCTATGCAGGGATTGAAATGGAAATGTTGAAACCTTTATTGTACGCTGCTCTGGTGATCGGCGGTATACTGATCCTGTTTTTAAACAACCTGAAGCGGAACATCCTGAAGAATTTCGGTATCGGGCTGTGGGAATCATACAATATGATAACCGGCGTGGTGGGCGACCTGCTTTCATACATTCGTCTGTTTGCACTGGGGATTGCCAGCGCGATCCTGGGGTTCGTTTTCAACAGCCTGGCCATCAACATGAGTGGCGATATTCCGGTTTTGAATATCATCATCATGGTGGTGATCCTGGTGATCGGCCATGGTATCAACCTGTTCATGTCGGGGATCGGGGCATTTGTCCACCCGCTGCGTCTGACTTTCGTCGAGTTTTACAAGAATGCGGGATTTTCAGGCGGTGGTAAAAAATATTACCCATTCAGAAAGATCATATAAAAATTAATAAATTAAACATCAAAGATTATGGAACCGATTGTTTTAGCTTACATTGGCGCAGGATTAATGATAGGACTGGCCGGTATCGGCAGCGCTTTTGGCGTATCGATGGGAGGCAGTGCGGCCATCGGCGCTTTGAAAAAGAACCAGGAAGCGTTTGGAAATTACATGGTGCTCAGCGCGCTGCCGGGAACACAGGGCCTTTACGGATTCATGGGCTATTTCATCCTTTCAGGATTTCTGACGCCTGAGATCACCATGATCCAGGGGGCCGCCATTCTTGGCGCAGGCCTTGGGCTCGGGATGGTCGCACTTTTCTCAGCCATCCGGCAGGGACAGGTTTGCGCCAACGGCATCGCCGCCATCGGATCAGGCTACAATGTGTTCGGCAACACGATGATCCTTGCCGTTTTCCCGGAACTGTACGCCATTATAGCCTTTGCAGCTACCTTCCTTATCAGCACCGCGATCGGGTAGGAGATTGTATTTTAAAATTAAATGAAAAACCCATGCGAATAATGCCGGAATCGACGCTACCGGGCATTCGCAACAGCGCATTTTCATTATTCTTCATCTTTGCTGTTTTAAGCATCTTTTTGCGTTTCTTCAGCTTCTTCCCCAGCGTGATCGATCATGATGAATCGACCTACCTGGAGATCGCCCGGATGCTGCTTGCCGGTAAAACATTGTATGTCGATATGATCGACATCAAACCGCCCGGGATATTCCTCATCCTGGCAGGATTTCAGTTTGTTTTCGGGTATTCTATCTTTGTCATCCGGCTGCTGGTCGCCTTTTGGATTGCCCTTACGGGATGGATGATCTACAAAACCGGGAAGCATCTGCTGAAAGATGAAAGATCATCTGTGGCCGCCGGAGTGATATATATCTTCTTCATTTCCACCTGGTCGTTCTATGGTATCTCCATAACCACGGAGATATTCTTCAATCTCTTTACAATCACTTCGCTATATATATTATTGAAAAGCAATAATACCTGGAAGTATTTCCTGGCAGGGATTTTGGCTGGATTTGGTTTTATGGTGAAGTACTTTGTTGTTTTTGATTTTGCCGTTTTCGTAGTCTTTTCCGTTTTCATCCTGGACCGCCATCAAAAAAATATTCCCATACCTTTCAGGGTGATTATTTCTGTTTTGCTTGCCGGAGCCGGGTTCCTGATCCCATTTGCAACCGCCAATATCGTCTATTACCTGAACGGTCACTTCGGGAATTTTTACAATATCATCTACCAGGCTCCGACGCGATACCCTTCGGAATGTAATGCATGGGGAATGCTGAAATTTATCCTGGATTTTCATCTGCGGTTCCTGCCGGTTTTCATTTTCTTTTATATTGCTTTGCTCAACAGAAGACCGAAAGTTAATGAAGCCGCCCACCTTAGATTATTCATGACAGCCTGGTCATTCATGGCATTGCTGGCTGTATTGATCTCCGGAAAAACATTCGGGCATTATACCATCCAGATGATGCTACCCGTCAGCCTGATGGCCGGTGTATTTTTTCATCCAGAAGCCGGGCTGCCGGTATATTTCGGTCGATTGCTTTCGAAAAGGGCTGGTTTAGTGATCCTTGCTGTGCTGATAATACTGATTTCCGCCCTCAAGCTGGAATATGTCTTTCACCGTGACATTCCGCGTGAGATTGCCTCATACCTGAAACCTAAGCTGCAGGAGGCGGATGTTATCTACACCGGCAATTATCATCATATTGTGTATTATCTCCTGAAAAAAGAAAGCCCAACGCCTTATATCCACCGTTCGCTGCTGTATGATCAGGACCATATCGAAGCGTTGAATATCGACACTGGTGCCGAATTTGAAAGGATCATGCAGAAAAGGCCGGTTTATATCATAACAAAAGATGTGTTCCCTGATGGAGTAATGAAGGATTTTATAATGAATTATTATTCAGTTGAAAAAGATTTTGGAAAGGGGATTCGTTTACACAGATTAAAAGACTGACTCCATTTATGATTTCTTTGTATTTTTAATCCAAAATATAACGATATGTTCAAAAACCCAGCCCGTATTCATCCAATCATTATTCTGGTTTTAATGATACTGGCCTCCTGCCAGTCCTTCCAGCAGAAAAAACCCCTTTCAGCCGAGGAACAACTCGAACTGATCACCATTGGAAACAAGATCACCGAGGAAAGCTTTAAGGCTTTATCCGGTGAATTAATGGGCGCTTTGCAGGAAGGCGGCGTCCAGAATGCCATCGGCTACTGCCACCTGCAGGCCAGCCCCATTATTGACTCCTTGTCGGCTGTTTACGGTGTTGTCATCAGCCGGGTTTCCGAAAAAAACCGCAACCCTATAAACAAACCTGATGATTCCGATTTGCTGGTGATTGCGTCATACCGGGAACAACTGGCTGAAGGAAGGGAACTCAGGCCTCACCTGGAGAAAACAGGGACTGCCAGGGTTTATTACTCCCCTATCGTCATTCAAAATCCCGCCTGCCTGTTATGCCATGGCAAGCCCGGAAATACAATGGAGCAGGAAAATTATGATTTCATCCTTGCAAAATACCCTGATGACCTCGCTACAGACTATCAGCTGGGCGATTTGAGAGGAGTCTGGAAGATCATCCTGAATATCAAGACTTACTCGGGGGAACCATAATTCTAAAAACCTCCTCCCCCTTATTCTAACTTCTATCTTCTGACTTCTTTTTCACTATCTTCGCAAAAACTATCCAACTATGCTCGTCATCGGTATCGCCGGCGGATCGGGTTCCGGTAAAACCACCGTAGTGAATAAGATCATCCACGGCCTTCCTCCCAATTCCGTCTCTATCATGTCGCAGGATGCCTATTACTGGGACAACGGCCATCTTTCCCCTGAAGAGAAAAAACTGATCAACTTCGACCATCCCGATTCCATTGAATGGGAACTACTTATCCGAGACCTGGATACGCTCATCAGCGGGCATGCGATCGAAATGCCCAGGTATTCCTACGTGGAATGTGCCCGTTCCAAAGAAACAGTCAGGATTGAGCCCAAAAGGGTGATCATCGTGGAGGGGATCCTGATCCTCACCCACCCTGATTTACGAAACCGGTTCAATGTGAAAGTTTTCGTGGATGCCGACGCCGACGACCGTCTCATCCGGATCATCCAGCGTGATATCCTTGAACGGGGCCGCTCCGTGAACACCGTGCTCATTCATTATGAGACATACGTCAAACCCATGCATCTGCAGTTCATCGAACCGTCAAAACGCTATGCCGATATCATTATTCCGCAGGGAGGTGAAAATGAGGTGGCCATCGATCTGCTGAGCTCAAGGATCAACTGGAAAATCAACCAGGAGAAATGAGACTTCACAAGGAGCCTTTTTCGGATAGCATTACATTGCTGCTATGATCATCATCGGCAATACCACTGTTTCTAACGACCTTTACCTGGTAAGCTTCTGCTGCCACCTTGAAAAATGCCTGGGGGCCTGTTGTGTGGCCGGAGATGCAGGCGCCCCGCTGGAAGAAGAAGAAATCTCGCTGCTGGAAGATGAACTGGACCGTATCACTCCATATATGACTGCCAGGGGCATTCAAACCGTGAAAGACCTTGGGGTGTTCGATTATGATGTCCACGGAAAGTTTGTGACACCGCTGGTGAATGGCGGAGAGTGCGCCTTTGCCATATTTAATGAAGGCAAAGCTTACTGTGCCATTGAAAAAGCCTATTTCGATCACAAGACCCCTTTTCGCAAACCGGTATCTTGCCACCTTTATCCCGTAAGGATAAAAATTCATGAAAACTTTGAGGCGGTGAATTATGAAAAGTGGCATGTCTGCAAACCGGCATTGAAAAAGAGAAACCGGGATGGCGTCCCTTTGTATCAGTTCCTTAAAGAGGCACTGGTCCGAAAGTACGGAACAGAGTGGTACCAGAGTCTGGAGCAGGAAATTGCTTCGCGGCAATCTGTTCCTGACGGCAACAGGTCCTAAATGGCTGAAGGAGCCGCAGCCTTGGCAGCGGCCAGGTTTCCCAGTTCCTTATCGATGTGGAATAAGCCTGACTTTTCGTTACCGGCCAGTTCCATTTGATCCAGGATACCACCTACCAGCGTCTCCTCTTCCAGCTGCTCGGTGATGTACCATTGCAGGAAATTGGCTGTAATGTAATCCTTTTCCTTCATGCTGATCTCGAAAAGGTCATTGATGGAGGCAGTAATATACTGCTCATGCTTGAGTATCTCCTGGAACATCTTCAGCAGGTTTTCATAATTATGCGGCGGCTGCTCGATGGGCTCAAGGACTGCATAACCGTTGCGGTCGTTCAGGTAATGAACGAGCTTCAACTGGTGCATGCGCTCTTCGTCGGAATGGGTATAGAGAAATGCTGCCGCTCCCGGAAAACCGTTCTT
>JAHYJL010000129.1 GCA_019429045.1 Bacteroidales bacterium | reverse complement strand
CTTGGAGATGTTCAGGTTCAGTTCCTCCTGTAATGCTTGGTTAATCTTGCCCTTTTTGACCTTCTTTTCGATTTCATCCAGGACATGGGTCAGATGGGAGCCAATAAAAGCCGAAATGATGGCAGGCGGGGCTTCCTTGGCGCCCAGGCGAAGATCGTTTTCCGCCGAAGCGATCCCTGCCCGGAGCAGGTCGGCATGTTCATACACCGCTTTGAGGATATTTACGATGAATACCAGGAAGCGAAGATTCGTCCGCGCCGATTTACCGGGTGATAAGAGGTTGATTCCCGTGTTGGTCATCAGCGACCAGTTGTTATGCTTGCCAGATCCATTGACGCTGGCAAAGGGTTTTTCATGCAGAATTGCTGTGAAATTGTGATGAAGGGCCACTTTTTTCAGCAGGTGCATCAGCAGTTGGTTATGGTCCACAGCCAGGTTCGCCTCTTCAAAAATAGGGGCACACTCATACTGGTTTGGGGCTACTTCATTATGTCGTGTTTTCAAGGGAATCCCGAGCTTATGCGCTTCATACTCCAGGTCCTTCATGTAATTCGCCACCCGTTCATGAATGCTGCCGAAGTAATGGTCTGACAACTGCTGGTCTTTTGCCGACGGGTGCCCGAACAAGGTGCGGCCGGTGATCACCAGGTCAGGCCTTGCCGCGAACAGGGCAGAATCTATCAGGAAATACTCCTGCTCCCAGCCGAGTGTGGCATTCACTTTGGTAACATCCTTGTCAAAATACTGGCACACATCCACAGCAGCCTTATCCAACACTGCCAGCGCTTTCAGCAACGGCGTTTTGTAATCGAGCGCTTCGCCGGTATAGGATACAAAAATGGTTGGCACACAAAGGGTTCCGTCAAGGATAAATGCGGGCGAAGTGGGGTCCCACGCTGTGTATCCCCTGGCTTCGAAAGTATTCCTGATACCCCCGCTTGGAAAACTGGAAGCGTCAGGCTCCTGCTGCACCAGCTGATCGCCGTGAAAATTCTCGATCGCCTTCCCCCCTTCTACCGGGATGATGAACGCATCGTGCTTTTCTGCCGTCGCGCCTGTCAAAGGGTGAAACCAATGCGAATAATGGGTGGCGCCTTTGCTGGTGGCCCAGGCTTTCATGGAGGCAGCCACTTGGCCGGCCACGCGCCGGTCGATCCTCTCCCCGCTGTTGATGGCATTCAACACTCCCTGGTAGGCCTCTGCGGAAAGATACTCTCGCATCGAATCGATATCAAAAGTGTTTTCGCCGAAATAATCGGAAACTTTCCGGCCGTTCGTCTGTGGTTTCTTATCGAATGAACGATCCAATGACAATTCAACAGCCCTGAATCTGAAATTACTCATACAATTGATCAGTTAGATTTAATGAATTTTTTCTGACGCAAGAAAAATAAGCCCAGAAATGTAAAAATACCATTTATGATCAAAAGCTCGAATCCAAAGTTATAACCATTTAATAACACTTCATCATATATACTTAAGAAGTAACATATTATCGGGGATATCAATGCCACCAAGGGAACCCACCGGTCCTTCACCTTCCGGCGGGTGAATAACCCGAAAGCATATAATCCCAGCAAAGGCCCGTAAGTGTAGCCGGCTATCGTAAACAGCTTGTCGATCACCGCCTCGTCGTTGATGGCCCTGAAGATCACAATGACAGCCAGCAGAACGAATGCAAAAGTAAAATGTACCGCATATCTTATTCGTTTTTTATGTTTTTCATCCAGTCTTTCATTTTTATAAATCCCCAGGATGTCTATGCTGAATGAAGTGGTCAGGGCGGTAAGCGCCCCGTCGGCGCTGGTATAGGCAGCCGATATGATACCTATGACAAAGGTGATCCCGGCAATAGGGCCAAGGTATTGGATGGCCAGCATCGGAAAGATATCATCAGAGCGCATCGGCAGGGCAATCCCTTTTGCAGCAGCATAAATAAACAAGGATGCCCCGAGGAAAAGGAAAAGGAAATTAACAAAGATCAGGACTATACTGAATGAGAACATATTTTTCTGTGCATCCCGCAACGACTTGCAGCTCAGATTTTTCTGCATCATATCCTGGTCGAGACCGGTCATAACGATGGCAATGAATGCCCCGCTGAGCAATTGTTTAAGGTAATATTTCCTGTCCTGCCACTCATAAAAGACCATTTTCGAATAATCACTCTCCCACACCGAATGGAACATCTGCCGGAAATCCAGTCCCAGCCCCCTGGTAATCAGGTGAATAGTCACAGCCAGGGCGCCCAGCATAAAGGTGGTCTGCAGCATGTCTGTCCAGATAATGGTCTTGATGCCACCTTTGAAAGTGTATAAGAGAATAAGGGCAATGAAAATGAAGGTGGTCGCAACAAATGGGATACCCCAGGCATCGAAGACAAAAACCTGCAACACGTTCACTACCAGGAACATTCTGAAGGATGCGCCGATGGTCCGGGATAAAATGAAGTAAAATGCGCCTGTTTTATAGGACCAGAACCCGAAACGGCCCTCCAGGTATGAGTAGATTGATGTCAGGTTGAGCCGGTAGTAGAGCGGCATCAAAACGGTAGCGATAGTGAAATAGCCGAACAGATAACCGATGACCACCATCATGTATGAAAATTGTGTATCCCCTACCCAGCCTGGAATCGACATGAAAGTCACACCTGAAAGTGAAGCGCCGATCATACCGTAGGCAACCACCGGCCATGGGGATTCCTTGTTGCCAATGAAAAATGCCCTGTTCGTGGCCTTGCGTGCCGTGAAACCCGTTATCACGAATAGCATCGAAGTGTAGATGAGGAAGATGATGAATATGAGGGTCGGCGTCACGGGGAATAGTTAGTTTTGAGTTGTGAGTTTTGAGTTTTGAGTTTTGAGTTTTGAGTGCTTAATTTTCAACGCTTGATGAATTGCGTGAAAGATAAGAGGGAATCGAAATGATAGTCATATAAATCATCGTGTGAAATATCATTTTTATTATTGGATATCAATACATTCACCATTCCCAGGTTTCGGCCGAACTGCATATCGGACAGGGTGTCGCCAGCCATCACTGAATGGGCAAATGAGATCTCCGGGAATTCCTGCCTGGCCTTCAGGCCAAGTCCCGTGCCGGGTTTACGGTCGGGGTGGTTCTCTGTTGCCAGATGTGTGCTGTAGTAAGCAGCATCAATGCTGCCCCCGGCATTGCGGATTTCCTCCTTCATTTTTAGGTCGATCAACTCAAGATCGGAAATGGTCATCAATCCCTTCCCAACCCCCTGCTGGTTACTGACAATGATTATCCTGCCAAAAATATCTTTTAAAAACGCAAGCGATTCCCTGACGCCTTCCTGGAAAAAAAACTCCTCCCAATTCGTAATATAGCCGCCAGTTTTACGCCGGTTGATCACCCCGTCTCGATCCAGGAACAAGGTCCATTTATTAGTGAAGGATATGCTTTTTGAACTCATCCTGCGCTTTGTGATAGTCTTCCGGGATACCGATATCCCTGAAATAAGAAAAACAACGTAAGCCGAAAAAGTCTTCGGTAGTACAGTATTTCTCAAGGAAGACTTTTTCGAAGGAAAATTTCGCGGGCAGGCCGAACTGCAGAAGATAATCTTTCCTGACAAGGTAAACCCCGCCATTGATATACCCCTCCTCTATCCCTGAATTCTTCTCATAAAAGCTGGTGATGCGGTTATTCGTGTCGAATTCAACGATGCCAAAACGATCCGGATCAATCTCATAACGCAGCGCCACACATACATCTGCCTCTTTTATTTTCCGGAAATCATCCATCCGCTGCAGGTTCACGTCGAAATAGGTGTCCCCGTTAAGGATGAATGCGGCATAGCCCTCAACCAGCGGCAATGCATTCAGGATGGCGCCGCCAGTGCCCAGAGGCTCATCTTCTTCAGCATAAGCCAATTGCAATTCTTTATATGAATTTCCAAAATAATCCCGGATCATCTCTTTCTTATATCCGACCGAAAGAATGACTTTTTTCATCCCCCAGCGGTCCAGGTAATCCAGCTGATATTCGAGGAAAGGCCTGCCATTGACGGGAGCCATAGGTTTAGGCACATCGTCGATCAGGTGCTTCAGGCGCGTCCCGGCACCACCGGCTAATATTATCGCCTCATGGATCATGCGGGAAACATCGATTTTTCTATCAGTTCGCAGACGATATGGCCGATAAGGATGTGGGATTCCTGTATGCGTGCCGTATCTGTCGAAGGCACCTTGACCAGGATATCGGAGCAGGCAGCCATCTTCCCGCCAGTCAAACCTGTCAGCCCCACGGTGATGATTTTCATGCTTTTTGCCTCCTGCATGGCCCTGATCACATTCTCCGAATTCCCGGAAGTTGACAGACCAAATAGCACGTCGCCTTCATGCCCGATACTTTTCAACATCCTGGCAAATACCTCGTCAAAGGAGTAATCATTCGCCACGGCCGTCAGGAATGAAGTATTGACCGTCAGTGCCACTGCAGCCAGCGGCGGTCGGTCGCGATAGAACCGGCCCGACAGTTCCGCCGCCAGGTGCTGGGCATCGGCTGCACTGCCCCCGTTGCCACAAAACATGATCTTGTTGCCCTGGCTTAAGGCATCCGTGCAACGAATGGCTACCATTGAAATGGTTTCCAGAAGAAGTTCGTCGGCCTGAATAAGCTGCTTGACGTCAACTGACTGACCGATGGCAGTGAAAATAATATCCCGGGGATTACCTGTCATCCTGAGTTTTCGTATCGGGGGCCTGGATAATCGTGGAAGGGAATTGTCCGGGCTCCTGCTGCTTGGCCCCTCCCCGTTGCTGCGACTGCTGGCCCTTGTCTGAATTCCAGGTCTCCGCAGCGATTTTCCAGGAACCGTCCTGCTGCATCCTCCATATGGTCATGTATTTGCCATTGTCGGTTATAGGCTCAGGCGGTCCGGGAAAAGACACCGTATAAATAAATGTACCTACCTCAACGACCAGATCCTCTTTAATGATCAGTTCTACGGTCGTCATCTGGCCGTCAACCAGCTTATACCCTACATTCTGGCGCATCTTATAACCCGCCAGAATCTCGTTGAAACCCCTTTCCATCGGACGATTATAGGGTAACGAGATTACATCATCTTCGTAAAATTTCTGTAATGATTCATACTTTCCCGCTTTGGATAGCGAAACCATTTCCTGGTTTAATTTAGTAAATGTATCTTTCATGGCGCCCATTCGCTGCGCATTCACACCCATGGCTCCCAGGCATAGTAAACTAATGATAATCAAGCTAAAAATCGTTTTTTTCATAATTATTTCATATTTAGATTTAAAAATATTTAAAATCGTTCCAAAGATAGAAAAGATGCTGAAACAAAAGGCTGGAATTATTTCAACATTATTCAACGCTGCCCGACAAGGAATATTGTTATTTTTGATGCATGTACCTGAGCCAACTGGAAATAGATAATTTCCTGGGAATAAGTAAAGCCCGGATTGATTTCAATGAAACCACCGTGTTGATCGGGGAGAACAATTCGGGCAAATCAGCTATTCTGGAGGCAATTTGCAAAGTCCTTTCCCTCCAGCGGAAAGACACTTCTTTTGTGTTTCAGCCGGATGAGTTTCACCAGGTAAGATCCGGGGGACAATATATCCCGGCCGGTAATTTACGGATCGCGCTAACGTTCCGGGAGCGGCGGCCCGACGAATGGTCAAACTTTGAGCGCAATGAAATGGGGATCGATTTCCCTGATGTTGAGCATATCATCCAGGAACTCACTATAGAGGTCAGGGCCGTCCCGGGCGAAGGCCCAGCCTCGCCAACCTGGCGGATCATCATTCCCGGTACCGATACAGCTTCACTTGACAATGATCCATCCATACTCGAATGGATCAGGAGAATGAACCCTGTTTTCCGCATCCGCAGCGGCGTCCTCACCAACATTCCGGATATTCCCGAGACCCGGCAGGAAACCATGCAGGAAAAGGGTATCAGCACAGAAGACTTTGCCAGCCGGATCAAGCTCAACTTCGAAAATCTGATGAAAGGGACCATGCCCGATTATCATGCCGAATTGCTGGCGGGTTACCGGGCCGCCATGAATTATCTCGATGAGGCCACCGATCTTTTTCTTCCGGAAGGTTACCAGGAGCAGAATATAATCGGGGAGATCCTGGGTGCGCGAAGCAAAGCGGTTTACAGGAAAAGCAAAGACGTGCATTTCCGTCATGGCTCGGCAGCCGAAATGATCGGTATGTTATTGTTTACCACGGCATTGCTTCAGTCAGGCACACAGCTGGCCGATTCCTCCTCGGAGCCGGTTTTTATCTTCGAAGACCCCGAGGCATATTTGCATCCGATGACCCTTGAGGCGGTCAGGCTGCTGATAGAACGGATCAAATGGCAGAAGATTCTCACCACGCAATCCGGGGAATTCCTGTCGGGTTACTCTATGCAGGACATCCGGCGCATCACCCGGCATGGCGGTGTGGTTACACAGCATCTGATTGAGCATGGCATTCTATCAGGGGAGGACCTTAGACGTCTGAGTTACCATATCCGCATGCGAAGGAGCACAGCCATGTTTGCCCGTTGCTGGTTACTGGTGGAAGGGGAATCCGAGGTCTGGCTGTTACCGCACATCGCACGTCTGTGTGGTTACGACCTGGCGCTGGAAGGAGTTGTCTGCGTCGAATTCGCCCAGTGCGGCATTGCACCGCTCATCAAAACGGCCCGGCAGCTGGGAATAGAATGGTTTCTGCTGGCCGATGGCGACGCAGCAGGCAAGGTGTATGCCGAAACGGCCAGAACATTCACCAGGCAGTATGAGGAGAATCCGGCTGCCCGATATCTCCGGTTACGGGAAAAAGACATTGAGCATCACCTGTTTTTTAACGGGTACGCTGAAATATACCGTGAATATGCAGGCCTTGCCCCTCAGACGGGTCAAAACCTGCAACCACGCCGGGTAATCGAAAGGGCTGTCCACCGTAATTCGAAACCTTTCATGGCCATTGCGGTAGTGGAAGCCATTGCCCGGGATGGTTCCCCAGGTGTGCCGCCCGCTCTCGATAAGCTGATCGAAACCTGTATAAATCTTGCCCGTAGTTCTCAATGATTAATCGTTCAACATACAGCTTCTTGTTTATCCTGATCATAGTTATCACTGTAAACACTGTGTTTGCAGCCGGCGATGAGTCCGAAGCAGGGAAAGTGATCCGCCAGGTGTCATGCCTTGCCGATAGCAATCATCATTATGCACTGTATCTTCCCAGTAGTTATCACACCTCTGATAATGAAGACTGGCCGGTGATTTACGCTTTTGACGCATCGGGACGCGGGTCGCTGCCGGTTGAACTGTTCAGCGAAGCAGCGGAAACATTCGGCTACATCATCTCCGGCAGCAATATATCCGAAAATGGTCCCTGGGAAACGATACTTAAGGCTGCGGAAATGATGATCACCGACGTTGAAACCCGGTTTATGGTCGACAAAGCCAGGAGATATGCGGCCGGGTTCTCAGGCGGCGCCAGGGTAGCTTCTGCACTGGCCGTGATGTATGGTACATTTAAAGGTGTCATCGGGTGCGGTGCGGGATTTTCGCCCAATTATCCCCCGAATTTCGATATGCAGTTCAGTTATATCGGCCTGATCGGCAATCGCGATTATAATTTCCAGGAGATGATGCTCCTGGATGACAAACTGAACACATTCCGCTTCGATCATTACATCTGTGAATTTCCGGGGAGCCACGAATGGCCCCCTGCATTGGCGCTGAAAGATGCTGTTCACTGGCT